>JBGSTR010000342.1:0-2658 GCA_041736365.1 Chromatiaceae bacterium
CGGACGCCGCCTTGCCGGCGAACGGGGCCCAACGCTGCGCCATCTCCCGCGGCGACTTGACACGGGACGACCTGGAGGCCCAGGCCCGGCTCTACTTCCTGCCCGCACTCCAGCCGCGCATCTTCGACGTCGAGGGAGACGAGCGCGCCGACAGCATCCGGCACTGGCGGCTCGACCCCGGTTGGCTCGACAGCAATCCCCTCATCCTCGCCGTCGAGCAAGCCTTGGGTGACCCCCCCGAGCACCGGGCGCGAATCCGCGACCTATCGCTCTACGGGTACGAAAACGGGCTGTTCGTCCTTGCCTTTCAGGTGGGTATGACCGCGGAGCAGGAAAAGCTCGCTGGCCGGTTCGCGGGCGATGGTCCCGCGTGTTGGCACCCGTTGTACACGGCACCAGTCGCCTCTTTGCGCGAGATCCAGGCCGAGCACTGGCTCTGGTTCACCAAGGCCGCTCGGCTACTGCGCCCGGCCTTCCCCCAGCAGGAGTTGGAGGGCAAGCTCGGCACCCTAACGCTCTCGGGCCCCGGGTGCGGCGGTTCCCGCTTCGACCACCGGGACGCCTTTTCCCCGATCGCGCTCTGCCTACTCAAGCTCCTGATCGGGCGCGACATTCCCCAGTTGCGACTCAGCCATGTGCGCGACGATCGCATGGTGGTGAATGTCGTCTATGCCTTGGCCGGCCCGGCGCCGGGGGAGGATTCGGCCGCCAGCGACGCCTTCGAGCGCCTGTTCAGCCTGGGGCTCTACGTCGATCGCGGCAGCGACGCCTACGCTCAGCAGGGCGGATACGCTTACGATCGGAACTTCGTCCGGGGCCGGATGGCGGCCGAGGTCAACCGGCGCTGGGCGGGGATCGGCAGCCTCTACGGCTACACCAACTACGCCAACTGCGCCTTGGGCTTCGGCGACTACTTTGCGGGTCCGGTGGCGCGCGGCCATGTCCCCTACATCCACGGGCGGATGCTGCTCCTCGCACTTTGCTACGAGCTGACCCTAGACTACTTCGACCGCTGTATCGCGCAGGCCTCCCTGGAGCTGGCCAACGGCTCCGAAGCCGTGCCCGACACCGAGGCGTTCGGCCGGCTTTACGACGACTTCATCCGTTTCACGAACGACCATTGGTTTCGCGAGGTGACCTCTCAGACCCAAGGGGCCGAGATCTACGCGCTCCAGACTCGGGCCCTGGGACTGGAGAACAAATACGCCATGGTCAAGGAGAAGCTGGAGCGCACCGACGCATTCGTCGAGCAACAACGGGGACGGCTCGCGACGGAGCAGGGTGCGGATCTCGCCGAAAAGGCCAATACACTGGGCGAAGCGGCGCTCTGGTTCGCCGGGGCCGCGCTCTGGTTGGCCCTGGTTGCCCCCTTGATCGCGGTCCTTCAAGACACCCCGGATGGGGCCAAGCGAATCGGCTTCTTCGGGGTACTCGCCCGGTTGCTCGACGGCGGCGCTTGGAGTCGGGCGGATTGGCCCTTTGTCGTCGGTCTCGCCCTAGTGGCCTTGTCCGCCGGAGGCTTGATGTTCGTGGGTTGGGAGATTTGGAAGATCCGGAAACTCCGCTCGGCGAAACGCTCTGCACGGTCGACCAATCAGGGGAAAAGGCCTTGATGACCACCCACCTTTTGCGCATCGAGGCCGTCAACCTCGACGAGGTCCTGTTCGACACCGACCAGCTCAGCGTGATCCGCGGTGGTGGTCTGCTCGCTCTAAAGGGCGTCCGCTGCCTGGAGGGGCACTCCATAGAACTGCCGCTGTTGCCGCGAAACCCCGCTCAGAACGCACCCGCTCCGGCCCCGCCCAATCTCTGGCGGCGCCTGCTTCGGACGCTGCGCATCGGGCGAAGTGTACCGCCGCCCGGTCCCCTGGAACCGAAAACCCTGGCGACTACGGCAAAGCCCATCTCGTGCGGCGCCTCGGTCGGTCTCTACGAGGTGCAACTCCCGGATCCGGGGGATGCCCGGATCGGGGACCGCTACCTCAGCGAGGTCGCAAAGCGCCTGAACGACGTCTACCCTCACCATGGTTTCGTGGTGGACCTGGTCCCTTCGGAAGGCGGCTTCCGCCGCGCCCATCGCACCGTGCTTGCCCGCAATCGTTGCCGCCAGCTCCAGCAATGCACCCTGGCGCTGCCGGCGGCCGTTGCGAGCGGGACGCTCAACGGCCCCTGTGGCTGGGACGACCTACGTCCGTCCACCGAGGCACTGGGGGGCCTGCCGGGGACGAAGCGCCCGCCGCCCCGGGTCTCCCAGTCCGTAGCCGACCGCTACCGCTACGGCGCAAAACATAAGGACGGGGCGATCCGCGACCTGATCGGCGTCGGCGTCCCCGAGCACGCGCCTAAGCTCAGCGCGAGCGGGCTGGATCGTGCCGCCTTTGCCCGGAGCTTCGAGGACATCGCATCCGGTTGTCCCGACTACCGCCTGAACAACAAGCTCGCCATTCTCTATTTCGACGGCAACGACTTCGGCGCGATCCAGGATGAATGCGAGAGCCCCGAAGACCTGCGGGCCTTCGATGTCGCCCTCGGTGTTCGGCGCCGCGAACTGCTGCGCCGTCTTCTCATTGACCTCGCCGCCGACCCCCTCGCCTGGTTCGAGGCCCCCGGCCCGGACGGGATGCCGGCCCGGCGCCTGCGCTTCGAGCTGCTGCTGTG
>JBGSTR010000355.1:0-2103 GCA_041736365.1 Chromatiaceae bacterium
CGTACCACCCGTTTCCGCTCGGGCGAGCACCTGCACGACACCATCACCCGCTACGTCAGGCTCTATAATCAGCACATCCCACAACGCGCCCTTGCACACTCGGCCCCCATCGATTGCCTCAAGAACTGGTACCGCGAGCGACCCGACCTGTTTCATAAACGACCTTATACTCAGGCGGGACTTGACACTTAGCTCAAACATTAACCCGCTATGAGCGCATGTATGACAACGCCGGAAGTTATTACCACAATTAAAGACATTTTGCTTGGTGCTGCTGCTGTGACAACGGCAATTGTCGCTGTAATCGGCTTGAAGAACTGGAGCCGTGAACTGCGGGGAAGAACGGAATTTGAAGCAGCTCGTAAGCTGATGAGGGCCACGTATCGAGTTAGAGATGAGCTTCAGTACAGTCGAGCACCATTCGTTACCTTTGGGGAATATCCGTCAGACTATCCAGGCCGCCAGACTGCGACAACGGAACAAGAAGCACAAGCTTGGAGCTATGTGTATAGGAATCGCTGGAAGCCAGTGCGAGAGGCGCTACAGGAATTGCAAACCCATGTGCTTGAGGCAGAGGCGCTCTGGGGCGGTGACATCCGAACGAAAGCGGATGAACTCCGACGGTGTGCAATAACGCTACAAACGGCCATGGAAGCAATCGTTGATGATGCAGCCCAAGGTGGCGAGAGCTTCAAAACTAATAGAGATTTCGGGAAAGAGATGAGAAGTGCCGCCCATGCGTCAAGAGGCAAGGAGGAAAACGAACTGAGCAAAAAAATAAAGGCAGCAGTCAATGCTCTTGAAGATCAAGTGCGGCCCCACCTGCGTCGCAGCTAACAAGGCACTCCAGCCGACGCCGAAAAGCGGCGCGGCTGAATCATTCGTTAGAGGAAACAACACGCTGCTGCCGGTGGGTGATGGTGCCGCCGTGGAGCGGGGTGGAGTCCCCGCGCCCGGTGGCGGCTCGGCCCGTGGGCCGCCGGTGCCCGATCATGCCACCAGATTCCGGCGCGGGCGCTGGAGACTGGCTGAGCGGCCGCAAACCTATGACCGGGCTCCCTCGGTTTGCCCCCGCGACGAAACGGTTAGGACTTCGAGAACATTGCGATGCCGACCGGGCTCAGTACCGCGTACCCAACGCTGTGCGTCAAATCGAGCGCGATGCCTGGAAATTCGTGCGTCACGTTGTCCGCGTCGAGATACTGCGCCGGTCCAGGTGCGCCGACGGACACGGCGGACGAATCGGCGCCGCGCATGAGGATGCGTCCGAGCGCCGGGCAGTTCTCGGGGCTGGCGACGGCATACCACGCGCTGTTGTCGGTCAAAAACGGATTCGCCACCACGATCGGCCGAGCAGGCGCCGGCAGCGTTTGCAGCAGCCGCAGCAGTCCGACCTCGTCGTCTGGATGCACGATCAACGCATGACAGCGGGCGCCGGTGGGCAACCCAGACTCGGAGGGTTGCGCACGCAGCGTCGCGAACACGGTGCCCAGTCCAACGTCCGAAAGCGCGGCCACGGCGAGATTGCCGCGGCTTGCGTCGAACAATGGGGCGCCGCTCTCAAGGTTGCCGTTCGCCTCCAATAGGCCCGCGATGCGCCGGGCCTCTGTGCGGTGCGCGGCATGGGTGAACGCGGCCAACGCAGCCGGGATGAATCCCCGGTCGTCGTTGGCGAGCACTTGGCGGGACACCATCAACCGTGCGAACAGCGACCAGATCTGGACGCGCTCGCCGCTCGCCGCCGGGGTGATCGCCCAAAAATGATCCATCGTCGCGCGGCTCGGCTCGGGCATGTCGCCCAGGTCGACCGAGACGAAGCTCGCCTCGTTGTAATTGTCCGCCTCGATGGGGCTCGTGATCGCGAGCAGATCCGGCAGCAGCTCGGACGAGCGCTCGCGGGAAATGCCGCTGGCAACTTCCTGGACGAGACTCGGAAACTCGGCCGTCCCCAGGGCCTGGACCACGGCGTTGAATCCGTCTCCCTGGACCGCGACGTCGCGACCGGTCTTGATGCGCAAAACGTCGGCGGCAGCGTCCACCATGGTGTACGGTCGATCCATCGCCGCAAGCGGGTGCAGATCGGCAGCCGGCGGCGGCTGGCCG
>JBGSTR010000542.1:0-2974 GCA_041736365.1 Chromatiaceae bacterium
TCGGGTCCGGCGCGCGCCCGTTGAGAGACGGGCGTGGCCGGACGGGTTCAGGCGTGTCGAGGTCAGAACGCAATGGCCAAAGGCCGGTCACCGCAGTCCACAACTGATCCCCAATTGCAAACTCCCAAGGTTGCGTCGAACAAGAGCCCCGGCGGGCAGTAGCTCTGCCAATCCTTGCCACCACTGCACTGAATGAAACCCGCACAATCGTCGGGATCCGGCAGGACTGTGCCATCGGCCTCACCCAGACACATTGGCACCGCGCAATCGGCATCCGCGCTATCGACCAATCCGTCGCAGTCGTTGTCCAGGCCATCCTCGCAGCTGACCTCCTGGCTGCCCTCGGGCGGGTAGGGATTCGCAGTCGTGACACAGGCACCTGCCGTCCCGACGTTCGGATCGCAGGCCTCGACGGTGCAGATATCGCCGTCGTCGACGCAGGTCACCGGCACGTCCACATTGATACCGCCGATCTCCGGGTCGCAGACGAACACGAAGCAGGCGGGTGCCTCGGGCATCGGTGCGTCCGGGTTGCTGCAGGCGTTGCCGGTGCAGAGGTCGTTCGTGCAGGCGTTGCCGTCGTTGCAATCCTGGTCGTCCAGGCAGCAGCCGGCGACTCCGGTGCCGACGCAGGCGCCCTGGCCGTCGCAGGCATCGGCGGTACAGATGTCGCCGTCGTCGCAGGCGCTGCCGGGCTCCAGCGGTACGGCGACGCAGCCGCCTTGCTCGACGATACAAACGTCATTGGCGCAGGGATTGTCGCTGGCGCAAACCACCGGCTGGGAGTAGTCGCAGGTCCCGGCCGGGGTGCAGGTATCCACGGTGCAGGGATTGGCATCGTTGCACTGGTCGTCGACCAAGCATTCCGGCGCCTCCACGCAGGGCCCCAGGTAGTCTTCCGGATGGTTCTTAAGGTGCGCGGAGACGGCCCCGGCGCCCACCACGAGGGTGTGGGCGTTGCCCGGGTTGCCCGGTGGGGCGTGACACAAGGTCACCTTGTCCTTGGCTCCGCCGGCCGAGGCCAACCCGGGGATCAATCCGCCTACCAGCACAACGCCGCAGCACAGCGCCGCCAAAAGGGGTTTCGCTTGCATGAGCTTGCCGTTCATCTTGACTTCTCGCTAACTCCAACCTTTTCTTACCTGCCACCGGCACGCACGCTCAAGTCCGGTAATGCCGCGTTCGCCGCCGGTCGGCCGTCTTGGGAGCGCGTCGACCTCGGTGCCTTGCCGGGTCGTCCTCCCGCCAACATCCCTATCGCGGTTCTGGATATTGCGGGAAGCGTGCCATCCGGGGCGGACGGCCGCGGGTGCTTTATGTGACTGTGCGCAGAGATTTTTTTCGGCCGAGTGGAATCTAGCCGGCGACCGGGCCGCGAGATATCGCGGGAAATCCGTATCGGTCGCGAAATATCGCGGCTTGCCGTGCGGCTTTCGGGGCATGACCGAACCCGTCGCGGGTCCGCTGTCGAGCTTGCGCGAGCGCGGGTGCCAACGCCTTGACGCCGTTGGCGGAGCGGTCATTCCAGGCGGCGCTGGACGGGCTGGGTCCCCAGACTCCCCGGCCGGGAACGGCTCGGCATGTTATGCTGGCCCCATAGAAGTACGGGGGCGATGCACCTGCCGGGTGCAAGTCCCTTCGCCCCTCCGACAAGACGCGAGACGTGCCGTGGGGACATGCGAGATGACGACGACATCCGATCGCGCGCCAGCCGTGCGGCAGGCCGGCGCTCCCGAACGATTCATCGCGCTCCTGCTCGAGATCTCGGTGCGTTTCGTTCATCTGCGGCCGGACCAGGTCGACGGCGCGATCGAGGACGGCCTGCGCCGCGTCTGCGAGCTCCTCGGCGTCCATCGATCCTCGCTCTGGCAGACGCTGCAAGAGAACCCAGACCGCTGGCGGCTGACGCACATCTACCAACATCCCGATCACCCCGCCGTCGTCATCAACCCGGACGGGGAGATCGTTCCGCGCGGCGGTTGGACGCTGCTGCGACCGAAAACCCCGCCGCGCCGCATGGCGACGGACGCCCGAGAGTACTTTCCCTGGACCTGCGAGAAACTGCGTCGCCACGAGATCGTGGTCATCGATTCACTCGACGACCTTCCGCCGGAGGCCGCATCCGATCGGACGAGCTTCGCGCAGTTCGGCGGCCGCTCCATGCTCATTTACCCCCTCGAGGCCGGAGATCGGGTGCTCGGCATCCTGTCCTTCGACATGATCGGAGAGGAGCGCGCCTGGGCGAAGGAGATCGTCGACAACCTGAACCTAATCTCCCAATGCTTCGACCATGCCATCGTGCGCCGGACCGACGACCTGGCCCTGCGCCAGAGCGAGGAGCGCCTGAGCTTGGCCGCAACCGCGGCGGACATCGCGCTCTGGAGTATCGAGATCGGGTCGGAGCGGATTTGGATCAGCCGATCCGGCGGGGAAGGGTTGGCGCTGCCGGCGAGCCCCTTGACCCTGACGAGCTTTCTCGAAGGTGTCCACCCGGAGGACCGCGCGACGGTCGATGCGGCCTATCGCTCCTGCGGCGACGGCGGGGTGGTCGAGGTCACATACCGCCTGCTGGGGCCAGACGGAGGCATCTCCTGGGTCTGCTCCCGGGCCCGCGAGCAGCTCGACTCCGCGGGCAGGCCGACGCACGTCATGGGCGTCACGCTCGACATCACGCAGCACAGGGAGATGGAGCGGCGGCTCGAGACGCAGCTCGCCGAAATCTCCCGTCTCAAGCAGAAGCTCGAGGCGGAGGTGGTGGTCCTGCGCGATCAGGTAAAGGCCTGCCGTGATCCGGGTGAGATCGTCGGCACGAGCGCCGGCATCCGCTCGGTCCACGCCCGGATCGGCCAGGTGGCCCCATTGGACGCCACGGTGCTGATCCAGGGGGAGACCGGCACGGGAAAGAACCTGGTCGCCGCCGCGGTCCACGCCCGGAGCCGGCGCAAGGACCGCCCGCTGGTCACCCTGAGCTGTG
>JBGSTR010000579.1:0-1670 GCA_041736365.1 Chromatiaceae bacterium
AGGCGAACACCGGCGCGGCCGAGTCGTCCAGGCCGCGGCCCCGCATCCAGGTCCGCAGCTCCGCCTCCTTGGTTGCGATCACGGCATCGGTCGTCACCCCGCTGAATCGGATGGCGGCGACCCGGCGAGCGGGCTGCTCGACGAGTTGCACGTCGTCGCTCGCCGGAGCGGGCAGGTCGTTCATTCGATAGCGGGAAGGCATGATGAAACGCACCGCCCAGTCCCCGTCCGCCAGCGGAGACTGGGTCACCGGGACCGTCATGCCGATAGGCGTTGCCGCTTGCTGGGTGACCGGCGCCGTCATGCTGATGCGCTCTCCCGCGCGCTCCTTGGCGAAGATGTAGCCGGCCAGGGGGCCGAAGCCGGCGCTCAGCGCCTCTCTGCGGGGACCCTGCCGACGCACCTCGGCAAGGATCAGAGGGGGATAGTCTCGCAGCTCGATCGCGCCGTCCTGCTCGACGACCCGATACTCGGGCTGCTCGACGTTCTGCACCACGTAGACGAAGACGGCCATGGCCGCGATGCCGAATACGACCAAGACGCCGAGGACGATCAGACCAGTCTTCACCGTTGCTCCCCAGATACGCGAGAAGATACGCGAGAGCTCGAGGAATCCCCCCCGAGTCGCGCGCCGCATTGAACCCTAAAGTCGGGGATCTGGGGGCGCTCAAACCCCTGCGCAAACGCTGGACAGGTGTCCCTCCGTCGCAGATGCCCCGTTGCTGCGGACGTGAATCATCGGATTCCGACGTCTCGGACAGGGACGCCTAGTCCGATCCCTTGTTCTTTATCCGCGACGCCCTAATGTCCCACCCAGACGCTAGGTTGGTCGTGCGCGACCGCGTCGTCTTCCCTTATCCACACGCTAGAGGCGAACGTGATGACCATCAGCAAATCGACCCTAATCACCGCCGGCCTCCTGTCCGGCCTGTTCCTCGCCGGCTCGATCATCCCCGCCCATGCCGGAGACGGTTGCACCCGCGACAAGGGCAAGGAAGGCAAAGGGCAGCCGACTTCGCTGTCGACTCCAGCCCAGGTCAGCACCACGGCACTCAACGTTCGCGACTGAGCCCCGACGCCCGCCCGGCGCGGGCACATTATCTGGACGGCGGAGGCCCTCTTCAGATGATGTCCCATTGATCGTTGTAGCCCTGGCGATGTGCTAGTGGGGGCGCGCCTGCCGCGGCCCGAGTACGAAGCGGCGATCCGCGGATCGCGGCGCTCCCACCTCCGAGCGTCGAGCCGACGGGGGGCCCGCGGTCCCAAAACAGCTTCACGGACCGGTAATGGTGTCGCGGCCTTGCTTACAGGTCGGAACGTGCGTCGATAATGCTGGTGGAGAGGCCGTGTAGGACCTCGGCGAGAATCTCCCGGCACTCGGGCTCGAGGCTGGACTCTTTTCCCTTGCGGGCGGCGGCGAAGAAGCGGGCGAGGGTCTTCTGCTCGCTGGCCGGAAGGGATTCGGTGAAGCCCACGCTGCGCCGCGGCTCACGCTCCGGTGCCCGGTTGGGCGCGGTCTCGTCCGCCGCCTGGCGGCCGTGGGACCAGTTCATGGCCCGGGCGCAATAGAGGAGGCTCCGGTCGAGCAGGACGAAGGGGAATTTGGGGTTGTGCACCGGCCCCATGGACAGGCGCTGCAGCCCCAGGCGCCGCTCGATGTCGATCTTGGC
>JBGSTR010000595.1:0-6271 GCA_041736365.1 Chromatiaceae bacterium
TCCGCCCCCGGCCAGCCGCGCGCCGCCAGCACCCGAGCATCCCGCGACGCCACCCGCAGCGGAAGCTCCGCCGCCAACAGCGCGGGAACCAGATTGGTGCCGATATAGCCGCTGGCCCCAAAAACCAGGCGCAAGCCGGGAACGTGCGGGACCGACTCGATTGTTTGGGCATTCGGGCCCGAGCCGGAGATTGCCGCTTCATCGGTACGCGGAATCCGGGGCACGACGCTGTCGTCTGAAGGGGCGGTCATCGTTGGCGACTAAAGATTTGCCGGTTTCATTGCGTCAAGCAGGTGCGCTATTGTTCCGGCCCGTGCCGCCGGGAGACTCGAGCGCCGTCTCCGACAACGCAGACCCCGAGCGGCCAACCGCAACGAGCGGCTAAGGGTAACGATCTCATGGTCAAGGCGCGAGCCAGCATTTTGATTGATCGGCCGGCGGAGCCGGTATTCGATTTTATCGCCGTGAACTTCGCCTACAACTACCGGCGCTGGTCGCCGGAGGTTAAGCGTTTGGATGTGCTCACGCCGGGGCCACTGCGGGTCGGCAGTCGGGTGCGTCAAGTCCGCGTCGATCGAGGCAGACAGAGCGATACCACCTTCCAAGTCGTGTCCTGGGAGCCGCCGAATCGCGTGCGGTTCGCCGAGCTTTCCGGGATCTATCGGATTGAGTTTCGACTCGATCCGGTCGGCGGACAGACGCGTTTCACCTTCAGCTTCGAGCTGACGCGCCTGGAGTTTTACATGCGGCCCTTTACCAAGCTGATTCGCATGGCGATCCAGGACGGCGCCGAAACGACGGTGCACCACGTCAAGACCCTATTGACTGCCTAAGGGTCAAGCTCAGTAGCCCTCCGCCTGCACGACCGCTTTCGCAGCACGATCCCCCCGCCCCGCCTCGGCCGCCAATGCGGTCAGCCAATCCTGATCAGGCGCGTCCCTCGACCCAGCGACCGTATACTCGCGTGTTTCCCGCATTCATTACACATGGTGGATTGTCGCCCATGCCCCAAGCCTATCCGGGTCTACTCTCCGAGCGATTCTTCGATGCGCTCCGCTACGCGGCGGAGCTGCACAACCACCAAGTCCGCAAAGGGGCCGGGGCGCCTTACGTGTCCCATCTGCTGGCGGTCGCGAGCCTGGTGTTGGAGCACGGCGGCAGCGAGGACGAGGCCATCGCCGGGCTGCTGCACGACGCCATCGAGGATCAGGCGCAGGCGAAGGGTGGAGCCGAGGTACTCCGCGCGGAGATCCGCCAGCGTTTCGGCGAGCCGGTTCTTGAAATCGTCAACGCCTGCACCGATGCGGAGGTCGTGCCCAAGCCGCCTTGGCGGGAGCGCAAGGAGCAGTACCTGAAGCACATTGCCGAGCACACGGATCCGGCCTATCACCGAGTGTCCATCGCCGACAAGCTACACAATGCCCGCGCGATCTTGCTCGATTATCGGGTCCACGGCGACGCCCTGTGGGACCGCTTCAACCGCAAGGACCCCGCCTCGCACCTGTGGTACTACCGCGGCTTGGCGGACGCGTTCAGGGCGGCCGATCAGACGCCTCGCATGCTGATCGACGAGCTGGATCGAGTCGTCTCGGAAATGGAGCGCTTGGTCGCACGGGCGAGCTGAGCGGCGTTTCGGTCATCGCATCCGAAACGGCCTGACTGGACCGTCGGAATCCTATATGGACAAAATTTTCGGGTGGTGGGTGCCGAGCCACCGCGCCCGCGCGGAACGTCGGTGGCTCATCCCCCTGCCGCATGAGGGGTTAGCCGCGTATTTCGTTCACCGCCGCGGGATAGACCCTCTCGGCAATCGCGGCTGCCTCGTCAAGACTGATGCCTTCGCCGCGCTCGTACAGCGCCGCTATGTTGCCGTACATCTTCCAGCCCTCGGTAGTCAGCTTGTCGATCAGACCTCCCGACTTGCGAATCAGCAAATCCGGTCGATCATCGATGCCGTAGTACTCCCAGTTTCGCTTTTCGTTCATTTTCGCTCGACGTGATCCGCGCTTCGGAGGGCCCGGCTCTCCCTGGAGCCCATGCGTACAACGGGTATCTCGTTACACCAGCGCTTGCATGGCGAAAACCGGAAACAAAAAAGGCCTATCGAGTTGATCGATAGGCCTTTTTCTATTTGGTAGCGGGGGCAGGATTTGAACCTACGACCTTCGGGTTATGAGCCCGACGAGCTGCCAGACTGCTCCACCCCGCAACTGGAACGCGAAGTATACGGACTCCGGCGGAGGCTTTCAACCACTCTTTTCGCTCGATTCGTCGATCGGATTGGCAGGTGGCCCGTCGCTGCCGCGCGGGCCCCCGAGCTGGGCGAGGATAAGGTCGGCGACGCGGAAGGCGTTGGCGTAGATGGTCCAGGTGTAGGGCACGCTGCCGCCGGTCGGCATGAAGCTGCCGTCGCTGACGAAGAGGTTTTCGACCTCGTGGGCGCGACAGTCGGGGTCGAGCACCGAGCTATTTGGATCGGTGCCGAAGCGGCAGCCGCCGGCGACCAGATTCTGCGGCGGCGAGCCGCCTCGCTGCACAGCCGGAAATCCACGGGCTTCAGCCGATGGAAAAAGCCGCTCATGAAGTTGGTGGCCCCGCCGACGCAGTTGCCGTTCCAGGAATCCCAGCCGGAATCGAAGGTGGATTTCGCGCTCCAGCCGCCCTCGCCGTCCGGCTGCTCGATGACGTGACGCTCGTCGGCGAGGTTCGGCGTATAGGTGCTGCGACGACAACAGGCGATCTCGTCCTTGGCAAAGTCCCGTTCGACGAACCAAGGGCCTTTTTCCAGCACCACCACCGAATACCCCGCCTCGGCCAGACGCAGGGCAACGGGTCCGCCGCCGGCACCGCTACCAATCACGCAGACGTCGTAGTCGCGGGTTATACGCGTCCGAGGGAAACGCTGATTGAAAGCGTTTTTCGTCCGGGCCAGGGATTGCTCGGCATTTTCAAGCACCGTAACGGACAAGAAAATGGAGCGGTCCGAGAGTCGCGTCTCTCGGACCGCGAGCTGATCAAATGCCAGGACGGCATTCAATCAGCGTCTCCCTAAGCGACCGTATAGATTCTCCGGCGTGGGCCGCGGCTGGCCAGGTGCATGCCCCAGCCAGGTCCAGCCGATCCAGTCCGGGTTGCCGCCGCGGAGCGGGTCCGCGAGCAGTGCCTCCAGGGTGTAGCCGATCAGCGTCGAGAGCCAGCGTTCCCCGGAGCCGGTTTCGGCGATGCGGTGCACGAGGTCCTCCCGAGGGCCTCGTTCGAGTGCATGGAAGGCCGCGGCGTGATGCTCCCGAGCGAGGTCGTCGAGCCACCCGACGCCGCTCAGGATCAGGGCGCGGATGTCCTTATCGAATTCGGGGACCGACAGGGTTCGATCCAGGTAGTGGATGGCGCGAACCTCGCGGGCCCCCGGCGACTCGGGTTGCGAGGGCAACAGGTAATCCTGCACCACGGCCAGCGTTCGCCACTGCGCTTCGCTTAGGACGGCGCGCTCCGATGGGACGTCCGAGCTCGGCGGCGCGTCGAGCAGCACCGGCCGCGCCAGCCCAAGTGCCGGGACCGCCGAGAACGACAGCAGGAATTGGCGTCATTTCATGAGCGACGGCTCACAGGGAGCCGCAAATGCGGCTCATGGGGCGGGGGCGAAACGCTGCATGTAGGGATTGTCGGTGCGCCGCTCGACGACCAGATAGGGTCGATTCGCCGCGTGATGACACTTGTTGCAGGCCGCGAGCAGGCCGTCGTAGGCACCTTCGACAGCGGCAGGGTCCGCGGCATCAATGGCGCGCTCCAGCGACTCGAACGCCGGCACCAAGATCGTCTCGATCAAGTGACGGATTGGAACCCCGTCCTGCTCCTTGATGTCGCCCACATGCTCGATGACCTCCTCCACCTCGTGGGCGTAGAAGTCTTGTAGCGGCTTGTTCTGCGCGGCGATGGCCAGCCCCAGCTTGTGCGTGAAGTACTGCATCCGGCCCATCTGGGTCACCAGTCCGGTTTCGTCGGCCTCCGCGGCAACCGGGCTTAGAAACGAGACGGCGCCTAGCAGAGCGCCGATGACGGTAGTTCTCAGCATGAGCGAATCCTCCGTTGCTTCGTTTCCCCGAACCGAGCGCGGCGGGCGAGCCGGTCGAGGGGTCTGCACGAAAGAGGTTACAGGGTCTTCAAGTATTCGATCAACGCGCGGCGCTCCTCCGCGGAGAGCTCGTCGCCGAACGTATGCCCGCCGTTGCCGTAGCCGTGGAGACTGGTGTCGTAGATTCGATTGCGCTCGTCCCAGCTCATGGCGCCCGCCTTGCCGTGATCAAGCTCGCGATAGCGCCAACCAAGGTGCTCTCGATCGTACTCCGGCAACGCGTCGCCTTCGCGATCGTGCTCCCAGAAGGTCGGACGCCGTTGGCTGTCGAGCACGGCATCAATGGTGGGCACGGAGCCGTTGTGCAGGTAGGGCGCGGTCGCCCACACCCCGTCGAGGGGCGGCGAGATGTAACCCAGCGCCGGTGCGGCACGGGAGATCTCGCCATAGAAGGAACGATTGAACCAGGCGATGAACCGATCGGCGCTGTAGCCGGCGCGCGCCAGCTCCGGGTCGGTCTCGATATCGCCGAGTGCCACCACCTTGTTTGGATAGCGCCAGTCCTCGCCATAGCTGCCGTGGCAACGCTTGCATTCCTTCTGAAACAGCGACTCGCCGCGGTCGGCGAGCGCATGATCGATGGGGTACGGATAGGCGGGCGGCTGGAGAGCGGCGATGTAGGCCCGCACGTCGACAAACCAGGCGTCGATGGCCCGCGCCTCCTCGACCGAATCCGTGCAGGTGGTGGACGCCAGCATCATGTGGCGAACCTGATCGCCGCGACCCGCCGAGTCGTAGAACATCGCGTGCTTCTTGCCCACGTTCCATAGTGGTGGAACGCTCACCGGCAGCGGCGACTCGGGCGGCGGCTCGATCAACGGCTGGTCCGACCAAGCCAAGGTGACCGGGTCGCGGTGGGCCATCAATGCCAGCGTGAGGTTGTTGGCCGAATTAACGCCAACCGTATCGGTCATCATGTAGCTGGAGATCGCGGTGATGCGGTCTGCCCAGCGACGCCACTCGGCGGACTCGGCCTTGCCGTTCACGTACGCGCCGGCGGCCTCCACCGCGACCAGCGGGTCCTGAGTCAGGTCGAGAAACTCGTTGCCCAGCCCGACAACCAGATCCCCGTCGATGAACCCGGCGTGACAGTACATGCAGTTGGTCGTGACCAGCTCGATTCCCGACGGCGCGGTGAACGCGCTGAGCATGTACGGCAGCCCCGCGTTGCGGCCGGCGCGCCCCGGAAGCTGCTGTGGGACGGCGGCCGAGGCCGCGCCCGCGCCCTTCGCGTAGGCCCGATAGGGCAAGCCGCAGGTGACGACCGGGCGATTGACGAAGGCCGTATAGCCGATGTTTGGATCGCCGGGGCGCTGCGGCGAGTCGCCGACACTGCCGA
Source organism: Chromatiaceae bacterium (assembly GCA_041736365.1). GTDB lineage: Bacteria > Pseudomonadota > Gammaproteobacteria > Chromatiales > Chromatiaceae > JBGSTR01. Next base: position 5,472 of record JBGSTR010000595.1, read on the forward strand.
CCTCGGACTTGCTGACATCCCCTTGCGGCGGGCCCTCGCATCCACCGATCGCCAACGCAATCAGCGCTAGAAACAAGGTTGATTTACGCGTCATGGCTGACTCCGAGCGGGGGCCGAGTGCAGTCGATGGAGACCACGCGGGGTCGCGGGCACGGACCAGCCCCGCCGATCGATCGACCTTGGTGGAGGATCATAGCCGACTCGGGAGGTCACATGCCCTCCCCCGCCCGGCCGTAGCCGGAGAGTGTGAGCACCCCGTTGCCGCCCAGATCCGCCCTACCCTGGCGACCCGTCACATCGAGCGCGCCGCTCCACACTCCCATCGACGGGTCGAGCTCCTGATCGGGTGCGATGGGCGTGAGCGCGAGCTGTAGATCGAGCGGGCGGATCGCCAGTTGCCAGGCAATCGGGTACTCGACGGCGGTTTGCGGGCTGCGCCACCGGGTCACCGGGTCGAGGTCGATCTCGCGCCGCCGGAAGTCTTGAACGCGGCCGTCGGCGAGGATCAGGAGACAGCTCGTGATCGGCGTGCCGGTGCCGTCGCGGCGGCGAAAGTCGATACAGGTCAGCTCCCGATCATCGTCGAGCTGCACCGCGAGCCGATTGAGCACGAGCTGACCGCTCGCCGCGGGGATGGCCCCCCAGCCATGATCGAGCCACGCCTCGCCGCTTACCGCGAGCGCTTCACCCGCAATCGTGAGTGTGCCGGTCGCCTTGAGTCGGGGCAGCACGTAGACGTGGAAGGCCGCGGCTCCGCCGCCCGGGGACGAGCCGTCCAAGGCGGCCTCGTCGAGTGGCGG
>JBGSTR010000362.1:0-2877 GCA_041736365.1 Chromatiaceae bacterium
CCGCCCGAGCCCGAACCGCCAACGGCGGTTGCCGCGGTGGGCGGCTCGATCTTAGGCGTGCCGCGTCCGGTCGTCGGCGGCGGATCCAGGAGCACCGTGTATTCCTTGACCACCTGACCGTTCGGCCACTCGACCTCGATCAGAAAATCGATATAGGGCTCGCGGATCGCCTCTTCGCTGGTGACCCGGATCACGGTTTGCCCGGCGGGCGAGACCTCGGGGCTGAAGCGGAGCTTGGTCAGGTATTGGTACCGCTCGAGACCGGCCTTCGTGAATTCCTCCACCGGGGCGATCCGCGCCTTGACCTGGTCGAGCTCCTCGGGTTTCGCTTCGAGCAAATCGATCTCGCCAACGAACGGCTGATTGAGAGCCGATAGGGTCCGCATACCGCCAAGATCGAGCGCGTGTGCATCCCCGCCGGCGAATGCCAGCGCCAGTGCGGACGCCAGGATTTGCTTGCGATACATCCTTCCCCCTAGTCGAGTGGCCCAAGACCCCGCGGGTTGCGGCGAATACCGCCCTGGCGCGGGCTGTGCTGCAGAGTGCGGACAACCGCCCGCGGCCGAAAACGCTGATCAATGCCTCTTATAGCGCACCTTCAGGGGTCGAAAGTGTGCGCCTTTCCCGTTTCTTACTGTTTTCGGGAGCCCCGTGTCGGTTCGATACCTGACGGAGCCGGCAGGTTCTGCTCGAAAGGAACTGTACCAAAAAGGATTTCGGTTCGTGGACCGGCGCCCGCACCGGCGGTGCGCCGATCGCTCCCGCTCAGCGCTCGAGCAGGATGCGCAGCATGCGCCGCAGCGGCTCGGCCGCGCCCCACAGCAATTGGTCGCCGACGGTGAAGGCCGCCAGGTAGCGCTCGCCGAGGTTCATCTTGCGCAGGCGTCCAATGGGAACCTGCAGCCCGCCGGTGACCGCGGCCGGCGAGAGATCGCGCACGGTGATGTCGCGCTCGTTGGGGACGACCCGCACCCAGTCGTTGGCGCCGGCGATGATCGACTCGATCTCGCCCACCGAGACGTCGCGCGTCAGCTTGATGGTCAGTCCCTGGCTGTGGCAGCGCATTGCCCCGACGCGCACGCACAGGCCGTCGACCGGGACCGGGGAGTCCTCGCGCCCGAGGATCTTGTTGGTCTCGACCAGTCCCTTCCACTCCTCGCGGCTCTGACCGTTCTCGAGCTGGGTGTCGATCCAGGGGATCAGGCTGCCGGCCAAGGGCACGCCGAAATTGGCCTTCGGGAAGTCCGGGCCGCGCATGGCATCGGTTACCAGCCGGTCGATCTCCAGGATCGCCGCCGCCGGGTCCGCGAGCAACGGTCTCACCGTTTCGTTCAGGGTGCCCATCTGCTCCAGCAGCTCGCGCATGTTCTTGGCGCCCGCACCCGAGGCGGCCTGGTAGGTCATGGCGCTGACCCATTCCACCAGCCCCTCGCGAAACAGGCCGCCGATCGCCATCAGCATCAGGCTGACGGTGCAGTTGCCGCCGATGAAATCGCGCTTGCCGTGGGCCAGCGCCGCGTCGATCACGTCCCGGTTGACGGGGTCGAGGATGATGGTCGCCGCCGGGTCCATGCGCAGCGCCGAGGCGGCGTCGATCCAGTAGCCCTTCCAGCCGCTTTCGCGCAGCCGCGGGCAGATGGACTTGGTGTAGTCGCCGCCCTGGCAGGTCACGATCGCATCCATCTCGCGCAGGCGATCCAAAGCCCCGGCGTCTTCGAGTGGTTGTGCCCCCGCGCCGACGTCCGGACCGGCCTCCCCGAGCTGGGATGTGCTGAAAAACACCGGCTCCCGGATGGCGGCGAAATCGTTCTCCGCGCGCATCCGGTCCATCAGCACCGAGCCGACCATTCCCCGCCAACCGACAAAACCGATTCGATTCATTTCACCGCGATCCAAATTGAGATTCAGAGATTCAAGCCGCCGCGCTGGCGCCCGTGGGTCGAGACGATGCTGCCGAGACGATGCTTTAGGCGAGTGCGGCGACCACCGCGTCGCCCATTTCGGCCGTCGTCACCCGCCGCATCCCGTCGGACATGATGTCGGCGGTGCGCAGTCCCTGGTCGAGTACCCGGGACACGGCCGACTCGATGCGCTCCGCCGCCGCGCCCGCGTCGAGCGAGTAGCGCAGCATCATCGCCACCGAAAGGATGGTGGCGAGGGGGTTGGCGATGCCGCGCCCGGCGATATCCGGCGCCGAGCCGTGAATCGGCTCGTACATGCCCTGGCCGTCGGCGTTCAGCGAGGCCGAGGGCAGCATGCCGATGGACCCGGTGAGCATGGCGGCGCAGTCCGAGAGGATGTCGCCGAACATGTTGGTGGTCACCATCACGTCGAACTGCTTGGGCGCGCGGACCAGCTGCATGGCCGCATTGTCTACGTACATATGGGTGAGCTCGACCTCGGGGTACTCGCCGCCCACGCGCGTTGCGACCTCGCGCCACAGCTCGGTGCATTCCAGAACATTCGCCTTGTCCACCGAGCACACCCGCTTGCCGCGCTTCATCGCGATATCGAAGGCGACGCGGCAGATCCGCTCCACCTCGGACTCGGCATAGACCAGGGTGTTGAATCCCCGCCGCTCGCCCGAGGGTAGGGTCTCCACGCCCCGGGGCTGGCCGAAATAGATGCCGCCGGTGAGCTCGCGCACGATCATTAGATCGAGCCCCGAAACCACCTCGGGCTTGAGCGTCGAGGCCCCGGCAAGCTGGGGATAGAGGATGGCGGGACGCAGGTTTGCGAACAGCCCCAGACCGGCGCGCAGCCCGAGCAGACCCTTCTCGGGTCGCTTGGAGATGTGTAGCGACTCCCACTGGGGACCGCCGACCGCGCCCAAGAGCACCGCGTCGGCCTCGCGCGCGGCGGCGAGTGTCTGCTCCG
>JBGSTR010000614.1:0-1544 GCA_041736365.1 Chromatiaceae bacterium
CCGGCATCTGGGAGGCTGCCCTGGAGTCCGTCCGCGCCTGGTGGACGTCGTCCAGCGGTCTCGCGGGCGAGGCCCTGGGCGACCTGCGCGGCGCCTTCTCCGAAGACCAGGGCTTCGGCCACGTCTGGGAGACGGTGCTGCCCAAGCTTGAGGACACCCTGAAGCTGCAGGAGCAACAACCGACGCTGCCGGACTCGACCTGGATCGGACGCGACAAGGTGTCCAACCAGGCGGATATCGACGAGCTGCTGGACGAGGCCGTATCGATCCTCTCGACCTCGCCGGTGCAGCGTTATCGGCAGCGGGTGCGCGACCTGCAGCAGGAGATCGAGCGCGGCCGCGCCCAGATCGCCGAGCTGCGCCAGAAACGGGTATCCGCGCCCACCGAGTCCGCGATCAAGACCACGGTGAGCGACTACGACCAGGCGATCGTGACCAAGACCGCGGACATCGCCCGCATGGAGGGCGAGCTGGAGTTGGTGAAGGCCGAGTTCGCGGGCGAGCTGCGCGGCACCGGGCTCGATCTCAGCGACGAGCAGGTGGCGTTCCTGCTCTCCACCGTGGTCGGCGACAACATGGTCGATCTCGGCATCGTGTTCGACAACGTCAAGGCGATTACCGCTCAGCTCGAGCAGCTGGTCGAGCAAAGCGGCGAGGATCTGCAGAGCGCGCGCCGCTATTACGGCCTGTATGTGCTGCTGCTGGAGTCCCTGAAGCGGATGCACGTCCAGGTCGAGGAGTCGATCGCCGAGGAATATGTGCCGCAGATCGATGCCATCAGCACCCGCGCCCGGGAGCTGAGCCGCGAGACGCTGCAATTGCAGCGCGAGTCGCCGAGCAAGCGGGATCAGCTCGCCGCCAATCTCGAGGCCCAGCGCCTCACCGTCGAGGCGGCCGCGGTCTATCGCCAGTACCTGGTCGACCAGAAGGAGCGCGTGCGCGAGGCGCGCATCGAGCTGGAGAAGGATATCGCGACGGCCTGGAACACCTACCAGACGGTGCGCGTTTCCGGCGAGCTGGTCGGTCTGGTGAAGTCCAGCCGGCGACTGCTGGAGGGACTGATGAACCGCCAGGTCCCGGCGCTGCGGCCGTTCGAGAATCTGGAGCTGCGGCGCGAGTTCGAGAAGCTCACCGATCAGCTGCGCACCTCGCGGCCCGGCTAGACCGCGCCACACCTTCCACCCCAAGAGTCCTCGCGAACCGGAGTCCAACATGAAGATCGCCCGCTTCCTCGATCACCACGGGGCCATCCACCACGGGACACCCCTGGATGCGGCTCGCGCCCTGCGTCTGGAAGGCGAGCTGCTGAGCGGCCTGAGCGAGACCGGCGACGAGGTGAGCGTCGCGCGCTGGCTATCGCCGCTGGTGCCGGTGACCATCTTCGGCATCGGACTCAACTATCGCGCCCACGCCGAGGAGACCCGCGCGGCGATCCCGGACAACCCGGTGGTGTTCATGAAGCCGATCACCACGGTGTCGGGACCCGACGACGCGATCCCCCTGCCGCTGGCCTGCCAGCGCGCGCCGGAGGTCGACTACGAGGC
>JBGSTR010000623.1:0-2164 GCA_041736365.1 Chromatiaceae bacterium
CCGGGTCACCAGCGCGCCGGCGGGCGCGGACGCCTTCCCGCTGACCGCGCCGGTCTCCGGGCGCATCCTCCAGGTAATGCAGAAGAGCGAGACTACGCTTGCCGCCGGCACCCCGATTCTGGAGATCGGGGATATCGCCAATGATCTGGAGATCGTTGCCGAGCTGCTCTCCACCGACGCCGTGCAGGTCGCGGCGGGCGACCGCGTCATCATCGACGACTGGGGTGGACGCTACACCTTGTCCGGCGAGGTCGAGCGCGTGGAGCCCTGGGGGTTCACCAAGTTCTCGGCCCTGGGGGTCGAGGAGCAGCGGGTCAACACCATCATTCGGTTTACCGACCCACTGGAGAAGCGTGCGAGCCTCGGTCACGGCTTTCGCGTCGAGGTCCGCATCGTGGTGTGGGAGTCCGACGATGCCCTGACGGTACCCTCGAGCGCACTCTTTCGGCAATCCGTCGCGGCGTCAGGCGGATGGGCGGTGTTCGCCGTAGCGGACGGCACGGCGCACCTGACGCCGGTGGAGGTGGGGCGAAACAACGGCGTCCAGGCGCAGATCCTCAACGGTCTTGAGGCGGGCGACACCATCGTGCTCTATCCCGGTCCGGGCCTGGCCGACGGGGTGCGGGTGCAGCGGCGAAATCTCGAGTAAGTCTCGGCCCGTCCCGATCCGGCGATCCCCATAGGGAAACGCCGTTACGTCAGGCCAAGCCCGGGGGGCTCCGTAGGGCGGGAAAGCGACAGCGCATCCCGCCGTCCCGCGACGCCCACCGCCCACCACGTCCGGCCGGTTTCACCCACTACGATCGTGCTGCGGCTATGTCGTTCTCCGCTCGTGCCAGCTCGCGCAAGCCCTGCACCGCCGTTCGCAGTACATCGCTGTCCGCCTCGCGGGGGAACACCATGTAAGCCGGATGGCGGATTTCCGGTCCCTTGTCGACTTTGAACACGCGCCCGGCGTCGATCAGCGGCTGGGCCATGCGGATCGGCAGGAAGCAGGCCCCGCCATTGGTCAGCACCAGTTGCACCCCCAGCCAGCCGATGTTGACGACTTGGGCGGGTGTTTCCAGATCCGGATAGCTCTCCCGGTGCCGGGCGTAGAAACCGGGACCCCAGTCCACGTAGATGTAGTCCGCGCCGGGCCAGCGGGTGTCCGGTTGCGAGCTGATCAGGACCAGGGTTTCGTCGAACAAGTGCTCGACCACCAACCCCGGGCTTTGGCTCGGCGTGTACATGGCGCCGATGTCCAGGGTGCCCTCGATGAGGCGACGCATCAGGTCCTCTTCGAAGCCGATCTCGCCGCTTACCGACACATCCGGCGCGGTGCGACGCATCCAGCCGACCCAGCGCGGCAGCAGGCCCTCCCAGAGTGCGATCCGCCCGCCGATGCGGATGCTGGCGCGAAAGCGACTCGGCAGGCCCACATCGTGGCGCGCCTGCTCGAGCGTTAGGACCAGTGTCTTGGCGTGCCGCAGGAAACGGCGTCCGGCAGGGGTTAGGGAGGCACCGGCGCGATTCCGCACGAACAGCCGGGCGCCGAGCTCGGTCTCCAGGGTCTGTACCCGCGCGCTCACCGTCGACTGGGTCACGTGAAGCCGTTTCGCGGCCTCCAGAAAGCTCCCGTGCGCGGAGATCGCGAGAAAGGTGCGAGCCTGCTCGATGTCCATCCCGAGTGAACCAGCGGTCGATTGAAAACGACGCGTTTATACTCCAGAAGCTCGGGCGTTGCGATGTGTCGCCGCCCGCGTGCCGGGCTGCGCGCAAACCCATCGATTAGGGAGCCACGGCCTCGCCGACCTCGGCCTCGACCGGCGGCAGCAGGAACGAGATTGCGGCCGCTGCCAGCACGAAGGCGGTGGACCACCACAGGCATCCGGTCAGCCCCTGGGTTTGGTAGACCCAGCCGGACAATACCGTGCCGGTCAGGCGTCCAGCCGCGTTGGCCATGTAATAGAAGCCCACGTTCATGGCCACCTTGTCGTGGTCGGAATAGGCGAGGATCAGATAGGAATGAACCGCCGAATTGATGGCGAACACGGCGCCGAAGGCACCCAGCCCGATGATCAGCGACAGCGCCGGATCGAGACCAGACATCAGGGCAATGGCGATGCCGGCGGGGAAGATCGCCAACAACAGGGCCCAATTGCGCGCGCTCGCGCCCTGCGGC
>JBGSTR010000685.1:0-8955 GCA_041736365.1 Chromatiaceae bacterium
TGCCGAGCGGGGCGGAAAAGGGCATCGCGGCGAGCCCGTGGACACCGCTGCCGCGCAGCAGGGCAAGGAGCAGGGTCTCGGCCTGATCGTCCAGGGTGTGGGCCGTCAGCAGCAGATCGCCGGGCGAAAGCAGGGCGGCAAGCGTGGCGTAGCGAGCCTCTCGGGCGAGTGCCTCCGGGCTTTCTCCTCGGACCGGCTGGAGGCCAACGCGCCGCAGCGTATAGGGTACCGCCAGCGACGAGCAGGTGCGCTCGCAATGCTCGGCCCATTGCCGGGAATCGGGCTGGAGCCCGTGATCTACATGAACCGCGCGCAGGGTCCCCGGAAGGCGGTCGCGCACGCGTAAGGCGGCGTGCAGCAGCGAGGTCGAATCCAAACCGCCGCTGAGTGCCACCCAGCAGATTTGCGCATCCGCCAGACCCGCCAGACCCGCCAGCGCGGCCACCAGCGACTCCGGGTCGAAGAGCGACAGCGGCCGGGGGTCCTGCTCCGTCACTACTCCTTGTACTTGCCCATGGCCATGAGTCGGGCGTAGCGGTCCGCGACCAGGACATCGGGATCGGTCGCGGTCAATAGGTCCAGATGCCGCAACAGCGCGGCCTTCAGCAGTCCGGACACGGCGTCGGGGTCACGGTGGGCGCCCCCGAGCGGCTCGTCGATGATCTCGTCCACCAGCCCCTGCTCGAGCAGCCGGTCGGAGGTGATCGCCATTGCCTCCGCGGCCAACTGCGCCTTGTCCGCGCTCTTCCACAGAATCGACGCGCAGCCCTCCGGGGAGATCACCGAGTAGGTGCTGTACTCGAGCATCAGCAAGCGGTCGCCGACGCCGATGGCAAGCGCGCCACCGGACCCGCCCTCGCCGATCACGGTGCACAGGATTGGCGTACGCAGGCGGGACATCTCGCGCAGGTTGCGCGCGATCGCCTCGCTCTGACCCCGCTCCTCCGCGCCTACCCCGGGATAGGCGCCCGGCGTATCGATGAAGGTCAGGATCGGCAGCGAAAAGCGTTCCGCCATCTCCATCAGGCGCAGGGCCTTGCGGTAACCCTCCGGACGCGGCATGCCGAAGTTGCGGAGCAGCTTCTCCTTGGTGTCGCGGCCCTTTTGGTGCCCGATCACCATCACCGCGCGTCCTTCGATCCTCGCCAATCCGCCGACGATGGCATGATCGTCGGCAAAGGCGCGATCACCGTGCAGCTCGTGGAACTCGTCGAACATACGGCGAGCGTAGTCCAGCAGGTAGGGCCGCAGGGGGTGGCGGGAGAGCTGAGAGATCTGCCACGGGGTCAGAGACGCGAAGATCGACTCGGTCAGCGCGAGGCTTTTCTTCTGCAACCGCTCGATTTCTTCCTGAATATTGATTTCGTTGTCGAAACCAACCAGACGCAACTCTTCTATCTTCGCCTCGAGCTCGGCGATAGGTTGTTCGAAATCCAAAAAGTTCAGATCCATGGCGGCGGCATGATAAACGAATTCCCGCGCGGGCCGATAGCGCCCGGCCGGCCGAACGCTTGCAGCCGGTCCGCCAATAAGCACAATAGGCACATTGAATCAGCGGGACCCTCAGATGCGTAGTAACCTCAATCCCCGGCTGCTCACCGCCGCCCTCGTCGCCCTCGTCTGCACGCCTAACGCCCACGCCCAGATGTGCATGCCGCTTTACGGCAACTGGTGCGGACCCGGCCACCCGGCGTACGTGGCCCTGCCGCCGGTCGACGCCTTCGACGCCGCCTGCATGCGCCATGACTTGTGCACGTCCGCACCGGTCCCGACCGGCGCCTGCGACCGCGCCTTCGTCGATGAGCTGCATCAGTTAGCGGCCCAGACCGGCTACCTGCCGCGCCCGCTGCAGTGGGCGGAATATGCGATTCGGGTCCGCGCCGGCGACGCTCCCTGGAACGGCATGCCGATGCCGACCCCGGGCGATGCCATGGGATTCATGTCGAGCTTCTTCTCGTCTTGTCGGTGAGCCGGCCGGCGGCGCCGCGGCCGCCGATGACAGGAACGCGATGAGCGGCGCCAACACCAAGGTCGCATCGGTCCTGATGGCCCTGACCTACCTTGCCGGTGGAGTCGGCGTGGCCATCGGGTTCGGCACCGTGACCGGTCCCGATGCCTCCCTGACCTGGGCCGCGCTGCTGTCCGTTGGGGCGGCGGGCTTGCTTTCGTTCCTGCGCCATTCGGTGTTTCACCGCTCCGATGCGCTGCGCATGGGCTGGGACAGCGGGCGCAGGAACAACTTCCAGATCGAGGTCGGCATCGCCAACCTCGCCTTTGCCCTGCTCGCGATACTCGCCGTGGTGCTCCACTGGGGGCTGGTCGCCGAGTCCGCGGCGATACTGGTCTTCGGGCTTTACCTCGGCGGCGCCACGATCCTGATGCTCTCCAGCCCGCGGGACGCGCAAGCTCGCCCCTGGCGGGCGATCTTGGCGATCGGCGTTTTCGCCGCGATGTTGCTCGCGGTCGGCTTCATGGGCATGGAGGCTGGCCACAAGGACGGGTATCCAGGCGCGGCCGACACTGGGAATGAGGAAACCCGAGTCCCGGCGCTCTAGGGAAACGCTGATTAAAAGCGCTTCCCGTCCGCGCCAGGGATGGCGCGGCATTTTCGACGGCGCTAAGCCGTTGAAAATGGAGCGGTCCGGGAGTCGCGCCTCTCGGACCGCGAGCTGATTAAATGCCAGGACGGCATTTAATCAGCGTCTCCTTAGGCGCATAGTGTGTGAAAACATCCCATGCGCCTCGAAGTCGAACTCTGCTTGGGCTTCTTGATGCCGTAACAATGTTCGGGGTAGAGTTTCAGTATTTTCATCAGTTGGAACCAGTGATTTCAAGTTCGTGAACGCGGGTCTTCGCGATCATTAGTTCGTGGAGGAGCGTCCGGAAGAGGTCTTCCAAATGCTGCTTCTGGGCGCGGTGGCCTCGGATCTTTGTGTCAACGATCTCAAGCAAATTCACGATCTCAGATTGCTCCTCTATTGGGGCTACCGGGACAAGCGCTTTCGAAATGCCCTGGTGATTGATGGTTGTCATAGTCGTCGTTTTGGATCGTAGAATCACGTCGTTCCTCCCGATGTCTGAACGCCAGAAAGTTGAAAGGAACTCTGGATGCAATTTGCTGGGATCCGTCTGGACGCGAATCAAATGGCAATCGTAGAAAACAGATTCGGCGAGGTTTCTAGCAACGCAGTTCTGTCCAATTCCATCCCTCTTGACTGACGATCTGACTACAAGAATATCGCCATCCTCTAGCCAATACTGATTGATTGCGTCGACGGGCACATCGAGCCTCTCTAGCCTCGATAAATCGAGATGTGTCTCCCGATACATATCGACAACATTTGCGAAAAGAAATCCTTTCCCGGCCTCAGGCTTCTGGACAAATGCGCCATTTTGAAGGTTGGACCGAATTAAGTTCGCCAATGGCATCACCTCCCAGCTTTTGGGGACGGGGCCGATTTCGCTTTGTTTTTGGGGTTCGTTGCGGAGGCCTTCGGTGAAGAGCTTGTGCATGAGGGCCTTTTTCAGCTCGGTGGTGATCTGAATGATCCGCTCCTGCGCTTCGATCGCCCGCTGCACCGTCGAAAGGATTTGCGCGATCTTCTTCTGCTCGGGTAGTGGGGGGAGCGGGAACCGAAATCGGCAAACCTCACCTTTATTGAAACCTGCCTGCGCAGCTCGACCGCCCAATCCGGTTAGGTAGCGGTAGAAGTTCCGGTGATTGAGAGCAAAGAAAAGGAAGCGCTTGTCGACCATCGACGTGTCGGGAAACGTCGTCATGATCGCGACATTTATCGCGCCTTCTTTACCTGTCAGGACTCTGCCGACAGAAGCGCCATAGCGAGCGATGGAAATATCATCGGCGCCAATTTTCCGCATTCGCCCGCTATCCGGAATATAGGTGGCTTTCGAGTCACCCTCGAAGTCTCTGATTTGAAGAAGGCGCGTGTAGCCTTCCTTTGGCTCGTAAACGAAGGTGCTCTTGGGAGGCTGAGCTCCTCCCATGAAATCGCAGAACTCGCCAAGCGGCTTTATCTGCCAACCGTCGGGCAGTTCATCGCCAACGACTTGCTCAAGATCACTCATACCCCGATCTTCTCCAGAATTTCCTTCAAGGCCTTGTCCGTCTCCCGCGCTTCGGCTTCGATGACCCCCAGTTCCTCGACGATTTCCGCAATGGGCCGATAGATTTCGGCATCTGAGGTGTGAATGTAGCGGCTGGGGGATATGTTGTAGTCGTTCTTCTTAAGCTCGGCGTGATCGACGATGCGGCTGAGTTTTTGCTCTTCCTTCCACCCGATGAGGGTGTCGGCGATGCGCTGGATGCCTTCGTCGGGGATGAAGTTCTTGGGGTCGCCCTTTTGGAAGACCTGGCTGGCATTGACGAGGCAAACCTTACCCTGTCGGGCGTCCGGCTTGGCCTTGTTCAGGAACAGCACGATGCCCGGAGCGGTGGTGTTGTAGAAGAGGTTCTCGGGCAGGTAAAGGACACTCTCGATCAGATCGTGGTCGACAAACCACTGGCGGACGGTCTTTTCCTTGTTGGTGCCGGCATTGCCCGAGCCGCGCGAGGCGGCGCCTGTGTCGAGCACGACGGCGGCGCGACCGGTGGCGTTGAGGCTGGCGTGCATGTGCTGGACCCAGCCCCAGTCGGCGGAGGACTTGCCGGGGAAGCCGGGGCCGGCGGGGAAGCGGTCGAGCTCGTCGTTGTCGTAGTCGGCCTCGGTGAACCAGTTCTGGTTCCACATGGGATTGGCGACGACGCGGTCGAAGGTGCGCAGCCTGCCGCGCCAGCGGAATTTGGGGTTCTTGAAGGTATCGCCGATCTCGATCTCGCCCTCGAAGTCGTGGATGATCAGGTTCATGTTGGCCATGGCCCAGGTGTCTGCGATGTATTCCTGGCCGTGGAGCTTTAAAGGAGCACAGGCATTCCTGCCTGTTTTATTGGCGGAATTCCGCGGGTTGGAAAACCCGCGCTCCCTTTCTTCCATCGCGATCTCGCACTTGATCAGCAGGCCGCCTGACCCGCAGCAGGGGTCGTAAATCTCCATGCCCGACTCGGGCGCGAGGACGCGCGACATGATGGTGCCGACCTCCGGCGGGGTGTAGAACTCGCCGGCGCTCTGGCCGCCGCCCTCGGCGAACTTTCGGATGAGGTATTCGTAGCTTTTGCCGATGATGTCGGCCTCGACGTCGTCGAGCCCGAGGCGCTTGGTGCTGATGGCTTCGATGAGGTTGGAAAGGCGGTCGTCGTCGAGGTCGCGCTGGCCGTGGGTAGTCGCGTTGAAGTCAACGCGGTCGATGATGCCCTGCAGTAGCGGGTTGTCCCGGGCGATGGCCCGCATGTGGGTGGTGACGCCTTCGCCGATCTTGTCGGAGAGCTTGCGGATGACGGACCAGACGGGCTGCTCAGGATCGTCCGGCACCAGCGGCAGGTAGAAGCGGACGAGCTTATGGTCGGCCCTGGCGAGCTGAAAGGCTTTCTTGCGCGACCCGACTTCCTTCGCAATGCGGTTCAGCTCGTCGTCGAAGACGTCGCAGAGGCGTTTGGTGAAGATGAGGGGAAGGATGTAGTCCTTGTATTTCGGCGCGTCCTTGGCCCCGCGGATGGAGCAGGCGGCGTCCCAGATCCAGGATTCGAGGGATTTCCCGCTACAATTATTGTTTGCCACCAGCGCTAGTCCTTCTGTTCTACGCGCATAACGTTCGAGCTCACCGGCTGCCGAAGGCAGCCCGGTGCAACGAAAGGCTAGGCGTCACTTTACCCGCGCCTCTAACTCTACCTTGAGAAACCGTTGCTAGGCGCCGTAACTTTCCCTGCGGCATACGGTCACCAGCCCACCTCCACCCCGCGCTTCACCAATCGAGCTCATCGGTACATTCGGACACTGGAGTTTTCATTCCTTCCCGGATCGATTCCCGCATTCCGGGAATGGCCAGCAAATTGAGGGTTTCGGTTATCGCATTCCAATCTTCGTCTGCGATCAAAAAAGCGTTGCCTCTCTGGCCTCTGGTGACAATGGGATATTCTTCACAGGGCCTTGTGTTTTGCGAGAAGCTCCCTTACCGCGGGCACAAGCTCAGTGGGAACTTCCATCAGTGTGTGTCCAGACATCTCGAAGGCGGCCTCGTCTTCAGCGAGCGCTTCGTCGTCCGTCTGAGTATCGTAGTGTTCGAGGACCTTAGCCACTCGTTCTTGGTCCCAACCTGAAGGAAATACGTTTTTCTTCATTTCGATTTTCTCCGGTGTCTGCGTCGGAATGCGGCCAACGGCTTTCCTCTGAGATCATAGGCGGTAACTACAAAGATGCTATTTGGTTCCGGATCGGGAACGTATATCACGCGTAAGAACCGTCCAGTCGAAGTGCGACCGAGAGCGACTCGCGATCCTTCTTGGCCGGGCCGATCTTCCACCGGATTGGTCAGAATTTCTTCAACTTCCTCTTCACAGACCCGATGCCCGTAAATGCGTGGAGCACCCGATTGCGGATCGATGAAGTAGCGAATGTTCAAGGATAACCAACTTCCGCCGCTTCTTTTCGCTGGGGACGGTGTCTCCGGCATTCTAGGTTATTGGACGACAACAGCCTGGGGCTGCTAGAACGGCCCACCGGCGGGCTCTTGCTTCGGTCGCCCTGCCGACACCTCGGGCGATTGTGTGACAAGGCGGGTATCGGCGGCAACTCTAGTGGGGCGGTCCGAAACGCGCCGCTCTCAGACCGCGCGACCCTATATCGCTAGAGCGCTTGAAGATGCCGTCGCGGGCCGGATGGGGAACCAACAAACGTCGTTCGCTGGTGGAGCATACGACCCGCCCAGTGATCGGAGTAGTCGCTTTCAAGCCGGCCTCGAATGTCCCCACAACCCGCGTCGATACGAATGTCTCGGGAATCGGTCCCGTGATCTCGTTTTCTGTCGAACGCTTTCAGATAAACGTCCAGCGGTAGTTCTCGCAAAAAAAACCGGCCTGTTGGCCGGTTTTTTTCGTTGCCGCGACGCACCGGGCTTTCACCCGTCCCGCGTCAGCTCATCGCTTTGATGTGCGCGTTGAGGCGGCTCTTGTGGCGGGCGGCCTTGTTCGGGTGGATGAGACCCTTGTTCGCGGCGCGGTCGATGCGCGGCATGGCGGTCTTGAACGCCTGGGCGGCGGCTTCCTTGTCGCCACCGCGGATGGCGGCGATGACTTTCCGGATGAAGGTACGCAGGGTGCTGCGCTGGGAGGCGTTGAGCTGACGGCGATCTTCCGCCTGACGGGCACGCTTGCGAGCTTGGGCTGAGTTGGCCAAAGAGAAGACTCCTGAAATACGCTGCTCGAGCGCGGCTCGAGTAAAGAGCCGGAATTGTCCAAGAGCACAATGCTCCTGTCAACAGGCAGTCGAGCGGTCCGGCGGGAATCGGTGCGCGGACATCCACTTGGCGGATGTGGGGTCGCGGCGGCGCAGTCGAGGAGATGCCGATCAAATCCGGTCCGGGCATTGGATCCGCTCGCGGCTGCCGGGCCGCTCGGTCTCCTTGTCGCCAAGCCACTCCCAGATGCGGGTCCATCCCCGGACCGGACGGGAAATGCGATCGATCGGCGGCTCCCTAGTAATCGCTCCCTAGCCTTCGGCGGCCCTATACTGCGTGCTTTTTGGCGCTCGAACCAGCCTTGTCCTCCCTCTCAGCATCCATCTTTAAGGTCGGCGGCAACACCTTCCTGTCGCGGGTCCTCGGATTCGTCCGGGACTTGGTCGTGGCGCGCATGTTCGGCGCCGACGCGGGCACGGATGCCTTTTTCGTTGCCTTCAAGGTGCCCAATCTCTTCCGCCGGCTGTTCGCGGAGGGGGCCTTTTCGATGGCATTCGTGCCGATGCTGACCGAGTACAAGGAGCGACGCGGCCGCGCCGCGCTGGAGACCTTTATCGACCATGTGGCCGGCACGCTCGGCGCGGCCCTGCTGCTGCTCACGGCGGTCGGGATCCTCGCGGCGCCGGTGCTGGTGCTGATCTTCGCCCCCGGTTTTGTGAACGCGCCGACGCAACAGGCGCTGGCCGCGGAGATGCTGCGGATCACCTTCCCTTATCTATTGTTCGTCTCGCTGACGGCGTTCGCCGGCGGCATCCTGAATACCTACGAGCGATTCGGCATTCCGGCCTTCACCCCGGTGCTGCTGAACATTTCGATGATTACCTGCGCCCTGTATCTCGCGCCCCGGATGGAGCAGCCCATCGTCGCACTCGCCTGGGGGGTGTTCCTCGGCGGCGTCGCCCAGCTCGCCTTCCAAGTCCCCTTTTTGATGCGGCTGAGACTCCTGCCGCGCCCGCGCTTCAGTGCTTCGGACCCGGGTGTGCGGCGGATGCTCAAGCTGATGGCGCCGGCGCTGTTCGGTGCGTCGGTGGGACAGATCAGCCTGCTGCTGGACACCCTGCTCGCCTCCTTTCTGGTCACCGGAAGCATCTCGTGGCTCTATTACTCCGATCGCCTGATGGAATTCCCGCTCGGCATCCTCGGCGCCGCGCTGGCCACGGTGATCCTGCCCAGCCTCTCGCGCCGGCATGCGGCGGACGATCCGGTCGCATTCACCCAAACCTTGGAATGGGCCCTGCGCTGGGTCCTGCTGCTGGGCGTGCCGGCGGCCATCGGGCTGCTGATGCTGGCCGGCCCGATGATCGCAACGCTGTTCTACTCCGGCGAGTTCGGGGCCGAAGACGTGCATATGGCGACCCGCAGTCTCATGGCCTACTCGATCGGGCTGATCGGGTTCATTGCGGTCAAGGTGCTCGCGCCCGGCTACTACGCGCGCCTGGACATGACCAGTCCGGTGCGATTCGCACTCATTGCGATGGCGGCGAACCTCGTCGCGAAGCTGGTGTTGATGGTTCCGCTCGGCCATGCGGGACTCGCGCTCGCCACCACCATGGCGGCGCTGGTCAACGCGGGTCTGCTGCTGCGCGGTCTGCTCGGCAGCGGGGTGTT
>JBGSTR010000687.1:0-3157 GCA_041736365.1 Chromatiaceae bacterium
GTCTCGCAACCCTCGACGCCCGACAATCAGCTCTACCTGCAGGTGGGGGCGTTTGGCGACCCGGTGAACGCCGAGCGGCTGCGCAACCTGTTGGTCCCGAGCGTCGGCGACGACGTCCGCGTTCACAAGGCCGACGGCACCGGGGCGAGTCTATACAAGGTTCGCGTCGGGCCGCTCGCCACCGAGGGCGACGCCGAGCGCGTCTCTCGACAGATCGTCGCGCTTGGGGTGAATGCGCCCCGGCGTGTCTGGAATTGATCCGGCGAATCTCGCTCGAGTCCCCCGCCCGGGTGTCAAAACCTCGGGCGCGGCGCTAAAATGCCTCCCGATTCGGCCCGCCTTCCGCGCTATGAAAATCCCTTTATGAAGTCTCCCAAACCAATGTTGGTCTCCCTGTTGCTCGCGCTCCTGCTGCCGGCCGCCGCCGGTGCGGCACCCCTGCCGATCCCCGATTCGCCCGAAATCAACGCCAAGAGCTATATCCTGGTGGATTTCAACAGCGGCATGACGCTCGCCGAGCACAATGCGGATGAGCGCGTAGAGCCGGCCAGCCTGACCAAGATCATGACCGGGTACGTGGTGTTTCGCGAGATCGCCGAGGGGCGGGTAAGTCTCCAGGAACAGGTGCCCGTCAGCGAGAACGCCTGGCGTACCGGGGGCTCGAAGATGTTCATCGAGGTCGGGAAGCAGGTTCCGCTGGAGTATCTAATCAAGGGCATGATGATCCAGTCCGGCAACGATGCCAGTGTCGCCCTGGCCGAACGCATCGCCGGCACCGAGCAGACCTTCGCCGACATGATGAACAACCAGGCCAAGCGCCTGGGCATGACCAACTCGCACTTCACCAATCCGACCGGCCTGCCCGATCCGGAGCTCTACACCACCGCGCGCGACATCTCCAAGCTGGCGGTGGCCCTGATTCGCGACTACCCCCAGTTCTATGCCTGGTACCGCACCAAGGAGTTCACCTTCAACGGCATCACGCAGAAGAATCGCAACAAGCTGTTGTGGCGCGACGACTCGGTCGACGGCGTGAAGACCGGCTATACCGACGCGGCCGGCTATTGTCTCGTCTCCTCCGCCAAGCGCGACGACATGCGCCTCGTCTCGGTGGTGATGGGCGCCCCCGGCCCCGAGGTCCGCGCGACCGATAGTCTTGCGATGCTCAACTACGGTTTCCGCTTCTACGAAAGCCGCCTGCTATACCCCGCGCAGAAGCCGGTGGAAACGCTGCGGGTGTGGAAGGGCGATATCGAGGAGCTGCCGGTCGGCCCGCAGTCGGACGTATTCGCGACGATTCCGCGAGGCCGCTACGAGCAGCTCGCGGCCCGAATCGAGAAGACGCCCGAGCTGACGGCGCCGGTCGAAAAGGGCGCGCGCGTCGGCGATATCGTCGTCACCCTGGTCGATCAGGAGGTCACACGGGTGCCGTTGGTGGCGTTGCAGGCGGTCGCCGAGGGCAGCCTGTGGCAGCGCGCCAAGGACAGCATTCTGCAGATGTTTTGAGCGCGGCGGTACAGCATGACCGAAATCTATCTGAACGGCCGTTTCGTCGCCCCGGAGCTGGCACGCGTCTCGGTCATGGACCGGGGCTTCCTGTTCGGCGACGGCGTCTATGAGGTGATTCCCAGCTACGGCGGCTATTTTCTGCGCCTCGAGCAGCACCTGGACCGACTCGAGAACAGCCTCGCCGCCATCCGCTTGGCCAATCCGCTCACGCGCGAGCAATGGCGCGCCGTGCTCCAACGGCTGATCGGCGCACCGCCGGCCGCGGACCAGGCCGTATATCTCCAGGTCACCCGCGGGGTGGCGCCGGAGCGCGATCACCTGTGCCCCGACGGCGTCGAGCCGACCGTGCTCGCGATGGCCAAGCCCATCAAGCCGCGCAAGGACGAGGTGACGCGCGAGGGTGTCGTCTGCGTCACCCGCCCGGACATCCGCTGGCTGCGGGGAGAGATCAAGGCAATCTCGCTGCTCGCCGCGGTGATGATGCGACGCGAGGCCGAGGACGAGGGTGCGTTGGAGACGATCATGATCCGCGACGGTCTTGTGACCGAGGGCGCGGTGAGCAATTGCTTCGTCGTCATGGGTGGCGAGATCGCAACGCCGCCACTCGGGCACCTGATCCTGCCTGGCATCACCCGCGATCTGGTGGTGGAGCTGGCACACCGGGCGGAGATGCGATTCGCGGAGCGGGACATCGCTGCGGAGGAGCTGCGGCACGCGGACGAGGTGTGGCTCAGCAGCTCGACGCGAGAGGTCCTGCCCGTTACCCGTATCGATGGCGAGCCGGTGGGCGAGGGCGTCCCGGGGCCCGTTTGGGAGCAGCTCGACCGCCGGTATCAGGATTACAAGTCACGGGTGCGCGACGGACTTGTCTGAGTCCGGCGACACCCTGTTCGAGTTTCCCTGCCGCTTTCCGATTAAGGCGATGGGGCGGGCGGACGCCTCATTCGAAGCGGTCGTGGTCGAAATCGTCCGGCGGCACGCGCCGGACTTCGATGAAACCGCCGTCACGTCGCGATCGAGCAGCGGCGGCAAGTGGCTCGCGGTCACCCTGAGCATCGAGGCGCAGAGCAAGGCGCAGGTCGACGCCATCTACCGGGATCTCACCGACCACGAGCTGGTGGTCTGGGCGCTGTGAGCGATCCGCTCCTGGTGCGCCGCCTCCCCGGCCTCCAGGACTTCCAAGCCACCTGGGAGGCGATGCGCGCCTTCACCGACGCCCGCGACGACGCGACCGCGGATCAGCTTTGGCTCCTGGAGCATCCTCCGGTGTTTACGCTCGGCCAAGCAGGGCGCGCGGAGCATGTGCTGAATCCCGGCGAGATCCCGGTAATCCATGTGGATCGCGGAGGACAGGTGACCTACCACGGACCCGGTCAGCTCGTCGGCTATCTGTTGCTCGATCTGCGCCGTGCCGGAATCGGCGTAAAGCGACTGGTGGCGCTACTGGAGCAGTCGGTCATCGATTTGCTGGCGGGGTTCGGTGTGAGCGCGAGCCTGCGCCCCGGCGCCCCCGGCGTCTATGTCGGCGAGGCCAAGATCGCCTCGCTCGGACTGCGTATCCGCCGCGGGTGCAGCTATCACGGACTGGCGCTTAACGTGGCCATGGACCTGGCCCCGTTTGCCCGCATCAACCCTTGCGGCTACCCGG
>JBGSTR010000704.1:0-3149 GCA_041736365.1 Chromatiaceae bacterium
GTCGACCGCGCTCGCAGCCGCAAGCTAGGCGGCACCGGCCTCGGCCTGGCCATCGTCAAACACGTGCTCAACCGCCACGACGCGGCGTTGGTGATCAGCAGCGAGCTCGGCAAGGGCTCATGCTTCGCGTGCCGATTCCCCGGCGCCAGGCGTATCTACCGGCAACAAGAAGCGGTGTCGGCGGCGGGCTAAACCCGGCCGCAACGCGACCCGGCAGGCCCCACCGAACCGGTGAGCATCCAAAAACGGGCGGCCTCAACGCGCGTACCCGCGCGCTTCCCGAACAGCCTGCGCGACTTAATCTAGGCGCAGGCGCCCCCGCTCCGATCGCTCAATGAGCAGTCGGTCGACGGTGGCGAGTGATTGGGCGTGCGGTGAGGTGCGCGGCATGAGTCGCCACCCGCCGATGCGGTCAGCGACTGCTTGCGGCCATCGCCGAGATTGGCTGGTCCTCTTCCGCCTCCTCGAAGGCGTGATTGACGCGGTCGCGGAGCTCCTTACCGGGCTTGAAATGCGGAACGTGCTTGCCAGCCAGCGCAACGGAGGCGCCGGTCTTGGGATTGCGACCGATTCGCGGCGGGCGGAAGTGCAGCGAGAAGCTGCCGAAGCCGCGGATCTCGATCCGGTCGCCCGAGGCGAGCGCCCCGCTCATGCGTTCCAGGATCTTGCGCACGGCCTCTTCCACGTCCTTGTACGCCAGGTGATCCTGCTCGGCTGCGAGAAGGTCGATCAGCTCTGATTTCGTCATGATATCGATTCCTCAGAAGGGAGAAGCGGGGTCCGCATGACCGGACCCCGGAACCAAGCCCTCGGCCGTTGACGGTCAGTCGCGCTGGGCCTCTTCCATCTGCTCTTTCAGTAGATCGCCAAGGGTCGTCGCGCCGGAG
Source organism: Chromatiaceae bacterium (assembly GCA_041736365.1). Lineage (GTDB taxonomy): Bacteria > Pseudomonadota > Gammaproteobacteria > Chromatiales > Chromatiaceae > JBGSTR01. The sequence continues at coordinate 888 of JBGSTR010000704.1, forward strand.
GAGCCGCCCGAATAGCCTTTGATCGCGGCCTGCTCGTCCTCGTGGTCCTTTGCCTTGATGGACAACGAGATGGTGCGGTTCTTGCGGTCGACGCCGAGGAACTTCGCCTCGACCTCCTCGCCCACCTTGAGCACCGCACGCGCGTCCTCGACGCGATCACGCGAGATCTCGGAGGCCCGCAGATAGCCCTCGACGCCTTCGGCGAGCGCAATCGTGGCGCCCTTCGCATCCACGTCCAGGATGGTGCCGTTGACGATGCTGCCCTTCTCGTGCACCGCGACGAAGCTGGAGAACGGATCCTTGTCGAGCTGCTTGACGCCGAGCGAGATGCGCTCGCGCTCCGGGTCGACGGACAGCACCACGGTCTCGAGCTCGTCGCCCTTCTTGTAGCGACGCAGGGCCTGCTCGCCACCCTCGTCCCAGGAGATGTCGGAGAGGTGCACCAGACCGTCGATCCCGCCGTCGAGCCCGATGAAGATGCCGAAGTCGGTGATCGACTTGATCTTGCCGGAGACGTGGTCGCCCTTCTTGTGGGTGACGCCGAACTCGTCCCAGGGGTTCATCTGGCACTGCTTGATACCGAGCGAGATGCGCCGACGCTCCTCGTCGATGTCGAGCACCATTACCTCGACCTCGTCGCCCAGGTTCACCACCTTGCTGGGATGGATGTTCTTGTTGGTCCAGTCCATCTCGGAGACGTGCACCAAACCCTCGACACCCTCTTCGATCTCCACGAAACAACCGTAGTCGGCGATGTTGGTGATCTTGCCGAAGACACGGGTGCTCTCCGGGTAACGACGGGAGATATTGACCCACGGGTCCTCGCCCATCTGCTTGAGGCCGAGCGAGACGCGCTGGCGCTCGCGATCGAACTTCAGCACCTTGACGTCGACCTCGTCGCCGATCTCCACCACCTCGGACGGATGCTTGACGCGACGCCACGCCATGTCGGTGATGTGCAGCAGGCCGTCGATGCCGCCGAGATCCAGGAAGGCGCCGTAGTCGGTCAGGTTCTTGACGACACCCTTGACCTCCATGCCCTCTTCCAGATTCTTCAGCAGCGCATCGCGCTCGGCGCTGTACTCTTCCTCGACCACGGCGCGGCGCGAGACCACCACGTTGTTGCGCTTGCGGTCGAGCTTGATGACCTTGAACTCTTGGTCCTTGCCTTCCAGGTAAGTGGTGTCGCGCACCGGGCGCACGTCCACCAGGGAGCCCGGGAGGAAGGCACGCACGGTGCCAAGCTCGACCGTGAACCCGCCCTTGACCTTGCCGTTGATCATGCCGGTGACGGTGTCGCCGGCCTCGAAGGCCTTCTCCAGATGATCCCAGGCCGCGAAACGCTTTGCCTTCTCACGCGACAGTCGGGTGACGCCGTAGCCGTCCTCGACCGCGTCGAGTGCAACCTCCACCTCGTCGCCGACGGCGACTTCGAGCTCGCCCATGGCGCCGATGAACTGACTCTTGGGGATGATGCCCTCGGACTTCAGTCCGGCGTTGACGACCACGCTGTCGTTGGTGATCTCGACAACCGTGCCGGTCACGATGGTGCCCGGCTGCAGTTGGGTGGTATTCAGACTCTGTTCAAATAGTTCAGCAAAGCTTTCGGTCATTGGGATCCTGTTTTCCTGGGGCGGCGCGCTGTCCCGCTCCTTACCGGAGCGAGGGGTATGAGTTGAACAAAAGGGCCGGCGCTACAGGCGCCAACCCGACCATACGGGCACGAGTGGAGCTCGAACCGACCGGGGATCTCCCGACCTACTGCCTCCTGCCCGAAAACGAAAACGCCGGCGGTTGTGTCTCGACAACCCCTCCGCTGGAACCTCACCAGCCGCTCCCCTTTCCGGTCGTGCAGACCAGTCGGGACGAGGGACACCGTTACACATACTCGCCAGCTACAGGACCGGATCCGGGAAGACGCGCCTCACCTCTTCCAAGATCCGATCGACCACTTCATCGATGGACATCGCGGTGGAATCCACCACGATCGCATCGTCTGCCGCACGCAAAGGGGCAGCCGCACGAGTGCGATCGCGCGCGTCCCGCTCGCGGAGCTCCGCGACAAGGTTGGGCAGGTTAGCATCCAACCCCTTTCCTATCAACTGTTTATAACGACGCAAGGCACGTTCCTCGGCGCTCGCGTCGAGAAACACCTTCAGCGCGGCTTCCGGAAAGACCACCGTTCCCATGTCGCGGCCGTCGGCCACCAGTCCGGGAGCCCGCGCCATACGTCGCTGCCAGCCGAGCAGCGCGTCGCGCACC
>JBGSTR010000713.1:0-2795 GCA_041736365.1 Chromatiaceae bacterium
CTCGCGCCGCAGCAGCGACTCCAGGGTGTCGGCCGGTCGGCCCTCGAGCGCGCCCGGGTCGACGCCGTCGGAATGCTGCAACGACGCCGGGTGCACCGGCACGCCGACCGACTCGCCAAGCGTCGCCGCGAGGCGTCTCAAGGCAATCGTGGATGCCGGGCGTTTCGAGCCGTTATCGGCCAGCAATAGCGTCTGCATGGGGTCGCGATCTTTCCGCCGTCTTGATTCGACCTTGGAGATGGGGGTGCGCGGGCGCGGCCCAAGTCGGCCGGCGCGAGGGCTGCCGGTAGCGACGCGTTCCAATGCGTGACGCTGACACGCGCTCGGGTTCTAATGTCGTCCGTGAAACCCTTGCATTCTTCGATACACCGGGCCCGGTGCTCGATTCTGGTGGCCGCCTTCTCGTTGGCGGCGCTGCCCGGCGTCGCTGCCGGCGCATCATTGCCGGGTCCGCGGTCGCTCAACTTTTCGGCCGAGGAGCGGGCCTATGTGCAGGCCCACCCGCGGCTGCGCCTGGTGTATGCGCAGGCCCCGCCATTCGCCTTCGAGCGCGACGGGAGGGCAACCGGGTACAGCATCGAAGCCATGGAGATGACGGCGCAAAACGCCGGGCTGGCGTTGGAAATCCGTCGCCTACCGTTGTCCGAGACCTTTTCGGCGCTGGCCAACGGAACCGCGGATGTGACGCTCAACATGATCCAGACCGACGAAGGGCGCCGGTTGCTGACCTACAGTGCGCGTACGGTGGAGGTCCAGCAGAAGATCTTCGCTTATCGCGGACGTGATGATCTCGCCGACGTGGCCGCTCTGAACGGGGCCAGGGTCGCGGTGTGGGAGGGGATGCCGCATCGCGATCGGATTGCGCGTGTCGCCCCGGCCTTCGTGCCGGTCGTCGTGGAGGATTATGTCGATGCGCTGATGGCAGTATCCGACGGCCGCGCCGACGCCACCCTGATGGAGGCACGGCTCGGGCGCTATCTGCTCGCGGAGCAGCTAGTGCCGGACGTGGTGGAGACCGGCACGGTGGCGTGGGATGGCGAACCCTGGGTTGTAGCGAGCTTTTTCGGCGTGCAGCGCGACGCGACCCTGCTCGCCGCGATCCTCGACAAGTCGTTCGACGCCATCCCGTCGGGAACGCTGCAGCGGTTGCGCGACCGCTGGTTCGGCGACGGCAGCAGCGGGCCCGCGGGCTCGAAGCCTCATCTCACGCGCGAGGAGATGAATCTGCTCGCGGCGAAGGGGTTCAAGCTGCGCTATTGCTTCTATCCGCTCTGGCATCCCTACGATTATCTCGCCGACGGTGAGCACCGCGGCATCTTCAAGGATTTCGTTGATCGGTTCGCGGCGCGGCTCGGGGTGGCATTGGAGCCGGTCCAGGCCACCGGTGAGGAGGACTTGGTCGAACGGGTGCGAGCGGGTACGTGCGATTTCTTTGCCGGCGCCCTCGACGACACCGACGATGCCCCCGAGCTGGCCTATACGCCGCCGTTCCTAGAGCTGACCTATGTGCTGGTCGCGGCTGCCGGTCGCTCGTTCGTGGCCGGGATCGATCACATCCCGGACCAGCCAATCGCCGTTTCCCGCGGCTCGCCGATCTCCAACGAGCTGCGCGCAAAGCACCCGGCGCTCAATCTCACGGCCGCCGATAGCTTCGAAGCGGCGGTGGAGCTGGTCGATGAGGGGAAAGCATACGCTGCCGTGGCGGTGCTTGATCAGGCCGGACTGCTGATGCAGCGCAGCCCCGGCCGCTACGCCATCATCGCGAAGCTCGACGAGACCGCGCGCATCGCGATCGGTGTGTCGCCCCAGCCGCCGGCGCTCCAGTCCTTGATGCAAGAGGCGGTCGGTACGCTGACGCAGGCCGAACGGGACGCGATCGGACAGCGCTGGACCACGTTTCGAGTCGATCAACAGGTGGATATGACGCGGGTCTGGCAGGTGCTCGCCGCCGCGAGCCTGCTGGGGCTGGTGCTGCTGTACCGCCATCGGGATCTGACGCGTATGAACCGCCACCTGAAGGCAGCCAAGGAGGCGGCGGAGGTTGCCGATCAAGCCAAGAGCGACTTCCTGGCCAACATGAGCCACGAGATTCGCACCCCGCTGAATGCCGTGTTGAATCTCGCCTCGCTCGGATCGCGGGCCGGCGACTCGATGCAGGTCAAGGGCTACCTGCTCGGGATCGAACGCTCGGCACGTTCGTTGTTGGACGTGGTCAACGAGATCCTGGACTTCTCGAAAATCCAGAGTGGGGCGGTCGAGCTGCGTGCCGAGTCGTTTCGGCTCGGCACCCTGCTCGAGCGTACGCTGGCGATCACGAGTCCGCTGGCTGAGGCCAAGGGGCTCTCGATCGGGGCCGCCGTGGAGCCGGGCCTGCCGGACCGGTGGACCGGCGACGAGTGGAAGCTCGAGCGCGTGCTGACGAACCTGCTCGCCAATGCGGTCAAGTTTACGGACCACGGCGAGGTTCGGCTCAACGTCGCCCCGAGCGGCTGGCGCGATGGCCGGCGGCTGCTCGAGTTTCAGGTCCAGGACACCGGAATCGGCATCGCGCCCGCCCAGATCGAACGCGTGTTCGAGCCCTTTCAGCAAGCCGACAGCTCGTTGACCCGCGAGCATGGGGGGACGGGTCTCGGGCTCGCGATCGTTAAACGCCTGGTGGATCTGATGGGTGGAACCGTCGGGGTCGACAGCAGCCCCGGTGCCGGATCGGTGTTTCGCGTCGTCGTGCCGCTGGATCGGGTCCCGGATTCCGCGGATCGCAGCCACGCGGCGCCCGAGCTCGACGCGCGTGGCGC
>JBGSTR010000714.1:0-2283 GCA_041736365.1 Chromatiaceae bacterium
GCTCTCGCGGCCGCCGAGCCGGGGCGGGCGCACGGTGGGCCGCCAACCCGCGCGCAGACAATCGTCGTGGAAGACGAACAGGAGCCAGACGTGGGAGAAGCCCTCGATCCCCTTGAAGGCCTCCTCGCGAGCGAATGGGGGCAAGAGCTCCAGGCGTCCCTCCGCGGCGGACACCAGCCCCGCTTGCCTTGGGATGCCGAACTTGTCCGGGTAGGGCGAGCGGATGAATCCGATGGGCTCGAACGCGAAAGGCATGTGCGCGAGTTAAGCACAGATCGGAAATGCCGCACAGGCGGCCAGCACCCGTTCCCGTTCAGAGCGCGACGGGGGAGCGCGTTGCGACCGATCGGCGCACCGGTTCGGGTATCATCTAGGCTCATTCCCCGCACCCCCAATGCCCTCTTAGGGAGCCGACCATGCTCGTTCTTCGCGGCGCCCCCGCCCTTTCGGATTTTCGTCTGCGCAAGCTCGCCGACCGCGTGGTCGCGGCGACCGGTAAGCCCTTGGATTTATATGCGGAGCTGGTGCACTTCGCCGATCTTGTAGGCGACCTATCCGCCGAGCAAGGCGCGGTGCTGGAGCGGTTGCTCGAGTACGGTCCGGACGCCTCCGGTGAGGTTCCGCAGGGGAAGCTGATCCTCGTGGTGCCGCGGCCGGGGACCATCTCGCCCTGGTCGAGCAAGGCCACCGACATCGCGCACAACTGCGGCCTGACGCGGTTGGCGCGCCTCGAACGGGGCACCGCCTACTATCTGCGATGCGCGGACGGGCAGCTTTCCGACGCCGATCTCGACGCCGCGGCGACGGTTCTGCACGACCGCATGACCCAAGCGACCCTGTTCGAGCTCGCCTACGCCGAGCGTCTGTTTCGACACGCCGAGCCGCGACCCTTGGTCCGGGTCGATGTCGTCGCCGGCGGTCGCCCGGCGCTTGAGCGGGCGAACGTCGAGCTCGGTTTGGCCCTGTCGGGCGACGAGATCGACTACTTGCTGGAGAGCTTCACCAACTTGGACCGCAACCCCACCGACGTGGAGCTGATGATGTTCGCCCAGGCGAACTCCGAGCACTGCCGGCACAAGATCTTCAACGCCGACTGGACCATCGACGGGGTGCGGCAGGAGCATTCGCTGTTCAGCATGATCCGCAACACCACCGAGCGCTCGCCGGGTGGCGTGCTCTCCGCCTATAGCGACAACGCGGCGGTGATCCGCGGCTGGGACGCCCGCCGCTTCCTGCCGGACCCCGAGACCGGGATCTATGGGGAGCATGAGGAGCCGGTGCACATCCTCATGAAGGTCGAGACCCACAACCACCCGACCGCCATCGCCCCGGACCCCGGCGCCGCCACCGGCTCCGGCGGAGAGATTCGCGACGAGGGGGCCACCGGCGTAGGGGCCAAGCCCAAGGCGGGGCTGTGCGGGTTCTCGGTCTCCAACCTGCGCATTCCCGGCTTCGAGCAGCCCTGGGAGCGGGACTTCGGTCGTCCCGGCCGGATCGTCTCGGCGTTGGAGATCATGCTGGATGGGCCCATCGGCGCTGCGGCATTCAACAACGAGTTCGGACGTCCCAACCTGGCCGGCTACTTCCGTACCTACGAGCAGGAGGTGCCGGGTCCGGACGGTGCGCCGGAGCTGCGAGGCTATCACAAGCCGATCATGCTGGCCGGCGGGGTCGGCAACATTCGCGCCGGGCATGTCGCCAAGCAGCCGTTTCCCGCGGGCTCGCCGCTGGTGGTGCTGGGCGGGCCGGCGATGCTCATCGGGCTCGGTGGCGGCGCGGCCTCCAGCATGGCCTCCGGGGCCTCCGCCGAAGACCTGGATTTCGCCTCGGTTCAGCGCGCCAACCCGGAGATGCAACGTCGCTGTCAGGAGGTCATCGACCGCTGTTGGGCCCGCGGCGACGAGAACCCGATCCTGTTCATCCACGACGTGGGTGCCGGCGGTCTGTCGAACGCCTTGCCCGAGCTGGTACACGACGGCGACCGGGGCGGGCGCTTCGAGCTGCGCAAGGTCCCGAACGACGAGCCCGGAATGTCGCCGATGGAGATCTGGTCCAACGAGGCGCAGGAACGCTACGTGATGGCGGTGGCTCCCGATCGATTGGCGGTGTTCGAGGCCATCTGCGCACGCGAGCGCTGTCCCTACGCGGTCGTCGGCGCGGCCACCGAGGCGAAACACTTGTCGCTCACCGATCGCCACTTTGGCGAGTCGCCGATCGATCTGCCGATGCAGGTGTTGTTCGGCAAGCCGCCGCGCATGCACCGCGAGGTGACGCGCGTGGCGC
>JBGSTR010000731.1:0-2124 GCA_041736365.1 Chromatiaceae bacterium
CTGCATCGACGCCTACGACCGACTGCTCGGGCGCTGCCCCAGCCCCTGATGACTAGAGACGCCATCCTGCTGGTCGGCGGCAACGGCTTCCTCGGCCTGGCACTGGCGCGGTCGCTCGCCGCCGCCGGCCACGAGCCCCATGTCCTGTCGCGCACGACCCAGCCTGGAAGACGCGACGGCATCGCATTCCATTGCGGCAGCCAAGATGACCCCGACATCGTCTCTCCACTCATCCGGGGCTGCGGCACCCTGGTGCACCTCGCCTCCACCACCACCCCGGGCCTGTCCGCTGGGCGCTCCTCCGTCGACACCATCGAGAACCTCCTCCCGGCGGCGCGGCTTCTGGAGATCATGGCCACCTGTCCTCCGGAGCGGCTGATCTTCGTCTCGAGCGGCGGTGCCATCTACGGCAACCCGGAGCGGCTGCCGACGGATGAGTCGCACCCGCCCAATCCGTTATCCAGTCATGCCGCCGGCAAGACTGCGCTGGAGGCCTTCTTCACCTCCTTCGCCCACGGCAAACGGGTCCCGCTCACCATCGTTCGTCCCTCCAATCTTTACGGACCAGGGCAGGTGGCCCGCCCTGGTTTCGGGCTGGTGCGGACACTGCTGGACAAGGCACTGCGGGCCGAGCCCCTCGAGGTCTGGGGCGACGGCAGCGCCGTGCGCGACTACCTGTTCATAGACGATGCCGTGGAGGCCTTCGAGCGGCTGATCGCCCAACCGGGTCTCTCGGGCACCTTCAACATCGGGTCTGGGGTCGGCACCTCGATCTCCGGTCTGATCAGGCTCGCCGAACGGGTCACGGGCCGCGAGATCGGCATCATCCCGCGATCAGCTCGCGAGGTTGACGTCCGTGCCATTGTCCTCAACACGGCGCGCCTGCGGGCCGCGACCGGATGGATGCCGCGGACGGAGCTGGAGCCGGGCCTGGGGCGCACTTGGGCATGGCTGCGAGCCGAGGGCGTAGTGTCGGAGAATCCCGCTCTTCAGTAAGAGTCTTCAAGCCTGGAGATCATGGGGTACCCATCGAAGCTGCCCGGGCGGTCCTACGCTCGTAGGGATGCATTTGTACTTGCTATCATCGACTGCATGCGATGTATCTAGCGCAAGGAGGGCTCGAGCGTTAACGCACTGGTCGTCCGCATGATCGAACAGGGAGTCGGTAAGCGACCGGGCAAGCCCGTGAGACGCCGCTTCGACGATCTCGATGCGCTTGCCGGGAGTTGGAGTGCCGACGAGGCAGCGGAGCTCGAGGCGGCAACGGCCGGTTTTCGCCAGATCGAGCCCGAGCTCTGGAAGTAGCCAGATGCGCCCGACCTTGGTCGACACCATCGCCTACACCGCCTTCATGCGCGGCGACCAAGAGATCGTCGAGGTCATGGCCCATAGCGATCAGCTCTATCTGAGCAGTACAGTCCTGGACGAGCTGCTGGCCAGGTTCGCCGCGGGCACCCGCGAGGCCCGCAATCGCGCCGAGCTCGCCCGTTTCCTTGAATCCCCGCGCGTCGGCATACTCAACGTGACCGCGGAAACAGCGGATAGCTATGCACTGGTGTACGCCGGCCTGCGGCGCAAGGGGCAGCCGATCCCCAACCAACGGCCTTTGGATTGCCGCAAGCGCCCTCGAGCACGGCACCGCCCTGCTGAGCCTCGATGCCCATTTCGCCCAGGTGGTTGGCCTCAGGCTCGGCCGGAAGATGGGGGACTTTCTCCCCTGAACCACTTGCCTGCCTCGGGCGCCCAACTCCGCGGCACGAGCGGACGGGCAGTTGCCGGCCCGCCGCCCGGCAGCTCCATGCGCGCCGCGATCGATACCCTGCGGCTCGATCGACTCCTGGTGGTCTATCCCGGTGAGCGCCGCCTGCCCCTAGCCGAGGATGTCGAGGCCATCGGGCTCGCCGAATTGGTTCAGGAAGGAACGGCGCAATGACTGGGCCCGCTCAGATGCCGCCGGCAGTCTCGGTCTGTATTGCCAACTACAACGGCATCGACCTGATCGGCGCCTGCATCGAGTCGGTTTACCGGCAGGATTGCAGCATTCCGGTGGAGATCATCGTCCATGATGATGCGTCGACCGACGGGTCGGTCGAGTACATCCGCACCCGATACCCCGACGTCAAC
>JBGSTR010000743.1:0-2590 GCA_041736365.1 Chromatiaceae bacterium
CGCACCGCGTCGCGCGCGTGCGTCAATCTGTTTCGGCGCCCCGCTTGTCCGCCGCCGGCGCCCGCTGCACGGCCAGACTCGCGAGCTGCTCATAGAGCGTAAAGCGTGTTTCCGCGTGCTTTTGGGCCATCGCGAGATACCGTTCCGCGGCCTGCGGATGGGTACGAGTCAAGACGTTGAAACGGGTCTCGGTGGAAACGAAGTCCCGGTAGGGGATGCTCGGCGCCTTGCTGTCGATATGCAGCGGGTTCTCCCCGAGGGCCAGCTTGCGCGGGTCGTAGCGGAACAACGCCCAGTGTCCCGAGCTGACCGCGAGGTCCTGTTGACGCAGGTTGTTCGACAGATCGACCCCGTGGGCGATGCAGGGCGAGTAGGCGATGATCACCGACGGTCCGTCGTAGGATTCCGCCTCGACGAAGGCGCGGACGGTCTGTATGTCCTTGGCGCCGAACGCCACCGAGGCCACATAGACGTTCTCGTAGGCCATCGCCATCATGGCCAAATCCTTCTTGAAGGTCGGCTTACCCGCGGCGGCGAATTTTGCGACCGCGCCCAGCGGGGTCGCCTTGGACGTCTGGCCGCCGGTATTGGAGTAGACCTCGGTGTCGAGCACCAATAGGTTCACGTTGCGACCCGATGCCATGACGTGGTCCACGCCGCCGTAACCGATGTCGTAGGCCCAACCGTCGCCGCCAATGATCCACACGCTGCGCTTGACCAATTGGTCGCAGATGGACAGCAGGGTGCGCGCCTCCGCTGAATCGATGGTCGCGAGCTTTTCCTTCAGCGCCGCGACCCGCTCGCGCTGCTCGAAGATGCCCGCCTCGTCGGATTGATCTGCGCCGAGCAGCCCGCCGGCCAGGTCGCCACCGATGCGGTCGGCGAGTGCCTGTACCAGCTCGCGCGCATGGGCCATCTGCTTGTCGACGGCGAGTCGGATGCCGAGCCCGAACTCGGCGTTGTCCTCGAACAGCGAGTTGTTCCAGCTCGGGCCGCGTCCCTGCGGGTTGCTGGTATAGGGAGTGGTGGGGAGATTGCCCCCGTAGATCGAGGAGCAGCCGGTGGCGTTGGCGATCAGCATGCGGTCGCCGAAGAGCTGAGTGGCCAGTTTGATATAGGGCGTCTCGCCGCAGCCAACGCATGCCCCGGAGAACTCGAACAGAGGCTGTAGGACCATCGCGTGCTTAATCTTGCTGGACTCCAGCTTGGTGCGGTCGTACTCGGGCAGGCCGAGGAAGAAGTCCCAGTTTGCCTCCTCCAGGTCGTGACGCTCGGGCGCCGGGTGCATATTGAGCGCCTTGCGTTTGGGGTCCTTGCGATCGCGGATCGGGCACACCTCCACGCACAATCCGCAACCGGTGCAGTCGTCCGGGGCCACCTGATAGGTGATGTGGTAGCCGGTGGGGAAGTCCTTGCCCTTGATCTGGACATGCTGGAAGGTGTCCGGTGCCGCATCGGTCAGCTCCACCGGATAGACCTTGGAGCGAATGGCGGCATGCGGGCACACCAGCGGGCACTTGCCACAGTGGGTGCAGATGTCCTCTTCCCACTTCGGGAGCTGCAACGCGATGTTGCGTTTCTCGAAGCGCGTGGTGCCGGTGGGCCAGGTGCCGTCGGCCGGCATGAGACTCACCGGCAGGCTGTCGCCGCGATCCGCCATCAGCGTGGCGGTAACGTTGCGCACGAAATCCGGCGCCGCGGCGGGCACCGTCGGCGGGCGATCGAAGGTGCTCGTGACCTTGTCGGGCGTATCCACCCGGTGCAGGCCCGCGAGCGTGGCGTCGATGGCCGCGAAGTTGCGGTCGAGGAGACGCTGACCCTTCTTGCCGTAGGTCTTTTTCACCGCCGCCTTGATCTGTGCGATGGCCTCGTCGCGCGGCAAGATGCCCGAGATCGCGAAGAAGCAGGTCTGCATGATGGTGTTGATGCGCCGTCCCATGTCGGTCTGCGCGGCGATCGCATAGGCGTCGATGACGTAGACGCTCAACCCCTTGTCGATGATCTGCTCCTGCATGCGCCGCGGGAAATCGTCCCACACCCGATCCGGCGGGGTAGAGGAGTTGAGCAGAAACACCGCGCCGTCGCGCGCCTTGGCGAGCATGTCGTAGCGGGTCAGAAAGTTCGGTTGGTGGCAGGCGACGAAGCTCGCCTCGCCGTCGCCCACCAGATAGGTGCTGGAAATGGGCCGGCGACCGAATCGCAGGTGGCTCACGGTGACCGCCCCCGCCTTCTTCGAATCGTATTGGAAATAGCCCTGACCGAAGTTCTCGGTCTCCTCGCTGATGATCTTGATCGAGTTCTTGTTGGCCGAGACGGTCCCGTCTGAGCCGAGCCCGTAGAAGACGCAGGCGGTGGTATCCGCCGTGTCCGGCCGGTAGGTCGGATCCCAATCGAGGCTGGTGTGCGTCACGTCGTCGATGATGCCGATGGTGAAGGGGTTCTTCGGCTGCTCCTTGCCGAGCTCGTCGAGCACGCCCTTGACCATCGCCGGCGTGAATTCCTTCGACGACAGGCCGTAGCGCCCGCCGACCACCCGCGGCATGGTCGTGCGGCGGCCATCGCCCAGCGCCTGCGCAAGCGCGGTGACGAC
>JBGSTR010000765.1:0-3677 GCA_041736365.1 Chromatiaceae bacterium
CCGCGCGTTCGAATAGACCCGCCTCGCTCAGTGCCCCGTCGATCCGCGCCCGCAGATCGGCGCCGGTGAGACCCTGTAGGGCACAGTAATAATTCAGGTTCTGGCGCACCGTCAGATCCAAGTCCAAGGTCGGCTGCTGAAACACGACGCCGAGCTGCGCCAGCGCGCGGCGGCCGTCGCGCCCCACGTCGCGGCCGAAGATCCGAATGTGCCCGGTCCGACACAGGAACAGCCGGGTGATGAGCGAAAACAGGGTGGTCTTACCGGCGCCGTTGACCCCCAGCAGGACACAGAAGGCACCCGCGGGGACACTGAACGAGATGTCATCCAGCACCCGGCGGCCGGGAAACTCGAATCCGACCCCGTCGACCTCCAGCGCGACCCCGGTCGCCGCGTCGCTCATGGAGCGACCACGACGCCCCAGGGCATGCGCCCGACCGGGATGGACTTGCGCACGCGCAGCCGATCCACGTCGATCACCGACATGTCGTTGCTCACCCCGTTGGTGGTGAACATGCGTGTCTGGTCCGGGGAAAAGGCCAGATTCCATACCCGCTGGCCGACCAGCAGATACTTCTCGACCGTCATCCCGGGCACGTCGATGACCGCAACCCGCGCCGCCGGACCCAGCGCCACGAAGGCCAGACGTCCGTCGTCACTGATTCGGATGCCGACCGGCTGAATGGACTCCCTGGGCAGTCCGGGGACCTCAAACTCGATTTTCTTCACGACTTCACGGCTCTCGCTGTCGATTACACTGACCGTCCCGCCAATCTCGGAGGAGACCCAGACCTGGCGCCCGTCGGGTGTGAATTGCGCCACCCGCGGCCGCTGATCGACCAGGACGTTCGCCACCACCTCGTGGCTCTCCAGATCGATGAAGTGTGCCATGTTGGTGGTCTCGGAGGTATTCACCAGCCACCGTCCGTCGGGGCTGATGCCCATGCCCTCGGGCTCTACGCCGACCTGGATCTCGGTGACCTTGGTGCGTGCATCCACGTCGATCACCGTGACCATGTTGTCGTCCTCGTTGGCCACATAGAGAAACCGCCCCTCCGGGCCGAGCGCGAGCAGCTCCGGGTCAGGTCCCGACGGCAAGGTGTGCGTAACCTGGAGCGTTTCCAGGTCGAGGACCTCGATGCGGTCGACATCGCTGGCGCAGACATAAAGTGTCTTATGGTCGTGACTCAAGGCGATGCCGCGGGGTCTGGCACCGACCGGGACGATCTTCTTGATCTCCAACGATTCGCCGTCGACCACGGTGATGGTGTTGTCCTTCTCGCTGGACACATAGACCGTGTAGGCCCGGCTCGTCGCGGGGGCGGCGACGAGACCCGCGAGCAGGACGACCCGACCCAAAAACGAGGCGAATGTGCGGGCGTTCGATCGCATTGAGTCAATCTCCATAAATCAGCGGATCAGGGTTGGCGCGCGACGGTCTTGAAGCGGCGGCTAGCGGCTGCCGCAACGGCTCTCCGGGCGATCATAACCCAGGGTATCCAACACCGATGTGGGATGCAGAAACCCGGCCTGGGGCGACACCGAGACCAGCAATCGCGGCGAGGTCAGCAGCAAAGGCTGGCGCATCTGACCGTTCCAGTCGCGATAGGAAACGGCGACGCCCTTGAAGGCCGCAAGCTGGAACTGGGGACCGAGCAGATAGGACCGCAGCTTGCTCGCGTCGCCCGAGTTGATGCGCGTGGCCGCCTCGCCGACACTGCGCACGCCCAACCAGGCCGCATAGTCGAGCGGGGTCATCCAGCGCCCCGCCCGGTCGCGAAACCGGCGCTGAAACTGGGTCGCACCCCATTGCTCGTGAACCCCGCTCCAGGCGGTCGGCACCAGCCCTTGGGTACCGCCCACCGGTCGCGGCAGATAGGTCCGATACAGCAGATATTCGCCGAAGGCGTCGCGCTCGTCCGCCACCAGCAAGATGTCGTAGTCGTCCACTTGGGTGAAGGCGTTGACCTCCTGCTGCTCGTTGAAGTGCCCGGAGTCCGTGCGCGTCGCGCCGGCCTCGAACGTCCAGGGTTTATCGGCAACGATCTTGGCCCCGAAACGCTTGGCGGAACGCCGCAGCGCGTCGGCAAAGGCCGCGTCGTCCGGGGTCTGCCCGACCACCAGGAACCACCTCGTCCAGCGCTTCCAAGCCAGAAACTGCGCCAACGCATCGGCGAGCATGGCGCGGCTCGGCAGCGTGTGCAGGACGTTGTTGCGACATTCCGACACCCGCAGCCGGTCGTCCGGCGCACCGATATTGAACAGCAGGCTGTCCGCCGCCTCCGGGAGATTCGCCAAGGCCAAGAGCGCATCCGCCGGCAGATTGACCAGGTACAGCCGCACCCCCTGGTCGTGCAGCGCGCGAAAGACGGTCGCGGGCTGATCGTCGGACTTGATCTCGGGGGCGACCAGCGTGAACTCCTGCCCGGTGAAGCGACCCGTGGTGTTGTTGTCGGCGATCCCCTGCTCCGCGCCCTCGACGCCCCGGTCGACAATCGCGGGCTGGAGTGCAGTCAGGGGAGCCAGCGGCTCTTCGTCCGGCGAGATCAGTCCGACAGGGATTCGCAGTGCCGGCTCCGCGCCAAAGCCGGGCAGCGCCAGAACGGAGAGCAGCACGGTGGCAAGCAAAAGCGAAAGCCGAAGACGCGGCGCACGTTGGATTAGAAGGCGGGGAAGAGTCATGGAGTGGGGGCTGGGAGAAACAAATCGGGATTGAAAATCGTGTCGTGATCGATTGATCTTGGGCGAGCAAGCAAAACATGTACCCGCTCGCGTACGAGCTCGTACCACGCGACCCTCGCGCCGGGAGCCGACCTTCGGCCAGTTCCCCCCGTGCCGTCTTGATCGCCCTTGCAACAGAGCGTTCCAGTTCTGACACGCCGCGTTGGCACGGCTCGCTCCGCGAAGCGACGGAATCGCGCCGGGCCGCCGTTTCGGCGCCGCGGCGGCGGCCCACGGCTTTTGCCTCAATTCTGGCGTGGCAATTGCTGTGGGAGCGAGTGGACCGGACGCAGCGTGTGCTCCGGCGTGTATCAGAACAATTCAGAGGCAAAGTCCGCGTGAAATCACAGAATCTTCTTCTCTTCGCCGGCCTGCTGGCGTGCTCCGCGATCGCGGCCGCTCACGGGCCGACGCGCCAAAAGGTGATCATCGATCAAGTGATTGCCGCCCCCCCGGAGAAGGTGTGGGAGGTCGTTGGGAACTTTCAGGACATGAGCTGGCACCCGGCGGTGGTCAAGACCGAGGGCGAGGGAGGCAACGCACCCGGGGCGACCCGCGTTCTTACGCTCGGCAACGGCGGCCAGTTCTTCGAGACCCTGGAGAAGTACGACGCCTCGGCGCATTCGCTCTTCTACCGCATCGACAAAGTCGACGTAAAGGTCTTTCCGGTCACCACTTACTCGTCCTGGCTCAGCGTCTCGCCGAACGCGGACGGCGGCAGCAAGGTAACCTGGAAGGGGGCCTTCTATCGTGGCTATCCGAACAACGAGCCGCCCCCCGAGCTTAATGACGAGGCCGCCGTCGCGGCGGTGACCGGCGTCTACCAGGCCGGCCTCGACAACCTCAAAACGCTGGTCGAGAAGTCGAGCCGGTAGCCGCCCGGATGCGCTACCCCAGCGGCCGGACGGCAGCTTCGCGATGGCTCACGCCGGCGCTGTTGTGGGTTGGCGTGGCGG
>JBGSTR010000789.1:0-10371 GCA_041736365.1 Chromatiaceae bacterium
GTGATGGAGCCCCGGCGAGCAGCCCGGCGCCCCATCCGGCGTGGATGGCGAACGCGGCCGCGGCGATGCGCTGCCGGCTCACCGCATCGTCCACGATGGTGAAATAAATAATCAGCGAGAGGGCCGTGGTGCCGAGCATGATCAAGGCCGCAATTGGGGCGGTTCGGCCGGAGAAGCGGAAAAGCCCCGCCAGCGCCAACGCGGATCCGGCGATGAACAGGGCGGACCGCCAAACCAGGAACAGCGGATTTTCGGTCACCGGGAAGTGGCTAAAACCGAGACCTATCAGGGCTAAACCGAGGGCGAAGACGGCAACCCCCGGATAGCCGCCCAGAAGCCGGGAACGGACCATCAGCATACCGGCATTCAGGAAGCAAGCGACGCCCATCACCAGGGAGACGGCGCGAAAATCGATTTCCAAGGCGCTTCTTCACAGCCTTTCGAGGCGCGGCCAACGCTCGGTGCCAACAACAGTCTCCTTGGCCGGGCCGGTTCCGCTCGAGTCATCCGTGTCGGAACCCTCGTCTCAGAAAAAACATTAGGACTTGCTACTGTTTCGCGCCGTGACCCGGCACACAGTCTTGTCGCTGCATTGAGCTTCGCGCCGCGGACGCGGGATCGACAGTCAAGCGATGGGGGAACCGGTCTGGATCAAAATTCGCGGTCGCTAATGTGCCTATAAATTGATTTAGCTCATATTTCCTTGCGTTTTTGGTTGAGATTACGGATCCTTTACAACGTCGGGTTATGACGTGCACGAATAGTGTGGCGTCATCGCACCAACGCCCGATCCTGCGGCAAGCGAGCCGCGAGCTAGATAATTATTAAAGCGCAACCGAACCTCACCGCGGCGCGAGCCGTCGGCGTCACAGGCGCGTTAACGACTTTGCGAGGTGGGTAAATGCCCATGACGATCCACCACGAACAAGTCCCCGACGGCTCGCGCTACACGTTGCGGCCGAATTGCTCTCTCAATTGGCGCGCAACCAAGCGCGTACTGCTCGGATTCGCCGTCTGCATGGGCCTTGCAAGCGCGTACTGGGTGGCGCAAGGCGCGTGGTTGGTGCTGCCGTTCTTCGGCCTTGAGCTCGCCGTGCTCGCCCTGGGTCTTTACCTCAGCGCGCTCGCCGGCAACCGGCGCGAGATCATCGAAATCGACGAATCGGCGCTGCGCGTACGGCGCGGCGCGCGGGATCTCGAGGAGGTTGCGTCTTTGCCGACGCACTGGACGCGGGCATTGCTGCTGCGCGATCCGAGCGGCTGGTATCCAAGCCGGCTATTGCTCCGCTGCCACGGGCGGCGGGTCGAGGTCGGGTCGTTTCTGGTTGAGTCGGAGCGCATCGATCTCTTCGACGAGCTCGAGCAGCGACTGGGGCTCAGCCCTTCAATCCGCCGGAGCCGGCCCGCTCCGGCGGTTTCCGGGGCGATTTCCCCGGTCCAACAAGTTCATCGAAACCGAGAGAGCATATGGCCGTAAATAAAAAACGAATTGGCGCCGCCACTGCAGCCTTCGCGCTAACCACCATCTGGGCGGCCCCCGCTTTCGCCGAAATGGGTCTGAATTTCCCCGAGCCCGCCGCCGGCGTGGCGCAGGAGATTTACGACATCCATATGCTCACCACGACCATCGCCACGGTGCTCTTGGTGATTATCTTCGCGGTCGTCGGCTATTCGCTCTACAACCACCGCAAGAGCCGAGGCTATCAGGCCGACCAGCACTTTCACGAGACCTGGTTCGGGCACTGGTCCTGGGTCATTGTTCCGGTGCTGGTTTTGGGTGTTGACCTAACGATTGCCAACTCGGCCCACAAGACGCTGGTGAAGGTATGGGAAGTACCCAAGGACGCGGATCTGTTGGACGTCAAGGTCATTGGTCATCAGTGGTGGTGGGAGTTCCAGTATCTGGACCACAACGTGGACATCGGCGGCCAGCCCAAGACGGTTACGGTGGAAAGCCGTTACGTGCCCGAAGACAAATCCGGTGATCTCTACCTGCGCGAGGTGGACAACCCGCTGGTGTTGCCGGTCGGCAAGAAGATCCGCTTTCTGCACACCTCCGCGGACGTGAATCACGCCTTCTGGGTGCCGGAGCTGGCGGTCAAGAAGGACGCCATCCCCGGTTACGTGACCGAGACCTGGGTCGACCTCAATCGCGAGGGCACCTTCCGCGGTCAATGCGCGGAGCTTTGCGGCACCTGGCACTCGCGTATGCCCATCGTGGTGGAGTCGGTTCCCCAAGATCAGTTCGACAGTTGGATGCAAGGCCAGAAGCAGACCATGCTGGCCGCCGCGGCGGAGTCCTCGATCGACAAGGACTGGACCATGGAAGAGCTGATGGAAAAGGGCCAGGCCAACTACAACACCAAGTGCGGCGCCTGCCATCAGATTACCGGCAAGGGGTTGCCGCCGGCGTTCCCCGCCCTGGCGGGAAGCGCTATCGCAATAGGTCCGATTCCGGCGCACATGGACATCGTGCTCAACGGCAAGCCGGGCACGGCGATGGTGGCCTGGAACACCCTGAGCGACCTGGAGCTGGCGTCGATCATCACCTACGAGCGCAACGCGTGGGGCAACGACACGGGCGACCTGGTGCAGCCACGCGACATCAAGGCGGCTCGCTCGCTGGCCGTGAAATAACCGAATTCGACTCCCCGGCATTTAGTTTGAGCTCGTAGTCCGATCGACTCGGAACGAGATCGCCCAATCAGAGGTAGACCGCCATGACGACCGCAACCATCGACCTCGAGCACGAACACGAGCACCATGGCCCGCCAACCGGGATCAAACGCTGGTTGTTCTCGACCAACCACAAGGACATCGGGACCATGTACCTGATGTTCGCGCTGACCATGTTGTTCGCGGGCGGCGCCAGCGCCATGCTGATTAGGGCCGAGCTGTTCATGCCCGGGCTACAGCTCCTGGAGCCCGACCTCTACAACAATCTGGTTACCAATCACGCCCTGCTGATGATCTTCGGCGCGGTCATGCCGGCCGCCGCGGGCCTGGCGAACTGGATGATCCCGCTTATGATCGGTGCGCCGGACATGGCGCTTCCGCGGCTGAACAACTTGAGCTTCTGGATCCTCCCGGCCGCGGGCACCATGCTCATTCTGTCGTTCGTCGTGCCCTTCTTCCCGGGTGGCGGCACGCAGATCAACACGGGTTGGACGCTTTATCCGCCGTTGTCGCTCCAGGTCGGCATGTCCATGGACTTCCTGATCTTCGCCATCCATCTGCTGGGCATCTCCTCGGTGCTGGCGTCGATCAACATCATCGTCACGATCTTCAACATGCGCGCGCCCGGCATGAAGCTGATGGACATGCCAATCTTCGTTTGGACCTGGCTGGTCACCGCCTTCCTGCTGATCTTGGTGGTTCCGGTGCTCGCCGGCGGCGTGACCATGCTGCTGTTCGACCGCCATTTCGGCACCAGCTTCTTCAGCGCGGCGGGCGGTGGCGATCCGGTGCTGTTCCAGCATTTGTTCTGGTTCTTTGGCCATCCCGAGGTTTACATCCTGATCCTGCCATCCTTCGGCGTGTTGGCCGCGATTATCCCGACCTTCGCGCGCAAGCCGCTGTTCGGGTACAAGTCGTTGGTCGGCTCCATGATCGCGATCATGATCATCGGCATGGTGGTCTGGGCCCATCACCAGTACACCATCGGCATGTCGCTCGGAGCGGTGAGCTACTTCATGATCGGTACCATCATCATCTCCATCCCCGTGGGCTTGATGGTCTTCAACTACATGGCGACCATGTGGAAAGGGTCGATGACCTTCGAGACCCCGATGCTGTTCGCGGTCGCGATCCTGCTGATGTTCTCCTTCGGCGGATTGACCGGCATCATGCTGGCGGTGGTGCCGGCGGACATGCAGTACCACGATTCGATGTTCGTCGTTGCCCACTTCCACTATGTGCTGCTGCCGGGTGCGGTATTCGGTTTGTTCGCGGGCGTCTTCTACTGGCTGCCGAAATGGACCGGCCACATGTATGACGAGAGACTCGGAAAGATCTTTTTCTGGGTCAATGTGATCAGCTTCAACATCACCTTCTTCCCGCAGCACTTCCTCGGACTGGCAGGCATGCCGCGCCGCATTTCGGACTACAACGTCATGTTCACCGAGTTCAATACCCTCTCGAGCATTGCCGCCATCGTATTCGGCCTCAGCCACCTGTTGTTTCTCTACATCATCATCAAGACGATTCGCGGTGGTAAGCAGGCGGAGGCCAGGGTGTGGGAGGGTGCCAAGGGCTTGGAGTGGGAGCTGCCCTCTCCGCCGCCGTTCCATAGCTGGACGACGGCGCCCAAGCTGGCGTCCTGAGCAGGTCAAACGCCCTTCCGGCAATGGGTCCGGGCCATCCTCGGCCCGGACGAAACCGTGCTCGGCGGGCGTGTGCCGGCCGTGCTTTTCGTGAGAGACCGATGACGAGAACCGACGAAACCTCATCCGAACGGCGGCGCAGGAGCGTGCGTTTGGCGTGGATGCTGGCGGCCCTCGCCCTATTCATGCTGCTGAGCTCCGTACCGTTTTGGAAGGGCCTATTCAACATGATGGCGAGCGGCTCCCCATGAACGAAATCGACGCCGTATCCGCCGAGAAGCGCAAGCGCCGCACCCTGCTCCTGCTGTCCGGGTTGGCGGTGGGCATGTTCGGCTTTGGATTCGCGATGGTTCCGCTCTACGGTTTGCTGTGCAAGGTAACCGGTGCGCAATCCGTTGAGCAGCGCGCGGCGATCGGTGCCGATGCGCCCACGGTCGCCACCGGCGCGGTGCAGGAGCGATGGGTGACGGTGAAGCTCGATGCCACAGTCCATCCGGATCTGCCTTGGCGGCTTGAGCCGAAGCAGCGCAAGCTGCGGGTTCATCCGGGCGAGAGCTATTTGGTTGAGTTTGTAGCCGAGAATCGCTCCGGCCATGAGATCACCGGCCAGGCGATCCCGAGCATCGCTCCCTGGCAGGCCACGGGCTTTTTCACCAAGATGGAATGCTTCTGCTTCACGCAGCAGACCCTTAATGGCAACGAGCGCAAGGTGATGCCGCTGCAATTCTCGGTGTCGCCCGATCTACCGGAAGACATCAAATCCCTAACGCTCTCCTACAGCGTGCTGCGCATTTCCGCGCCCGACACGCTCGCGGCCGCGAAATAGCCGCAACCATCGACGAATAAAACCACTAGGAGACCGAGAGGATGAGTAGCACCGCCCATCATGGCCCGAAGGCCTATTACGTACCGGACAGCAGCCCATGGCCGATCACCGCCATGGTGGCCGTGTTTCTCATGCTTTCGGGCACCGCGCTGGCCATCAATCACGTGGCGTTTGGACCCTGGATGGTCATCGCCGGCTTCGTGCTGCTGTGCGTCATGTTCTACGGCTGGTTCGGCGACGTGATCAAGGAGAACATGACCGATCGTTACAACGACCAGGTCGACCGCTCGTTCCGTCAGGGAATGTTGTGGTTCATCGCCTCCGAGGTCTTTTTCTTCCTCAGCTTCTTCGGCGCGCTGTTCTACATCCGCACCATCGCACTTCCCTGGCTGGGCGGTGAGGGCTACCTCGGGCCTACCCGGGATCTGCTCTACAGCCAGTTCGTCGCGTCCTGGCCGAGCGCAGGTCCGGGACAGGTGGGCGGCGAGTTTGAGCCCATGGGCGCCTGGGGTATCCCGGCCATGAATACCCTGATCCTGCTGACCTCGGGAGCCACCGTGACCTGGGCCCACTGGGGTCTAAAGGAAGGGAATCAGAAGACTCTGGTGCGCGGGCTCGCCCTGACGATTGCCTTAGGTCTAATGTTCGTCATCCTCCAGGCCTACGAATACCGGCACGCCTATCACGAGCTGAATCTAACCCTAAAGTCGGGCGTTTACGGATCCACGTTCTACATGCTGACCGGATTCCATGGCTTTCACGTCACCATGGGTACCGTCATGCTAATGGCCGTGCTGGGGCGGGCGATGAAGGGCCATTTCTCACCCCACAACCACTTCGCATTCGAGGCGGTGGCCTGGTACTGGCATTTCGTTGACGTGGTCTGGCTCGGGCTGTTCGTCTTCGTTTACTGGTTGTAGTGCGAGCCGGACGCCACCGCTTCTCGGGACGGTGGCGTCCAATCTCCTCGGGTAAATGCGCTTGCGTCGCCTACATGCCGTGCGGCTTCAAAACGCCCAGGAAGGAGCCGAGGATCAGCAGTCCAAACAAGGTCAGCGAGAGCACGATGCGGACCGTAAGCGCCCGGACCACCCGGGTCTTGTCCACGTCGCCGTCGTCCTTCGTAAGAAAGTACATACCCTGGCCCAGCGAGAATACGATGAAGCCAAGGATGACCAAAACCGGCAGCTTAAACATGAATTCCATGGTTTTCCCCTGCGAGCGTGTTGAAAGACGGTTGTCCGCAACGTGGACCGAATAACGTTGCAGCGTACTCGGGAATATAGCACCGGCATGAGATTTGGCGATCTTCAGTTTCGATTTCGTTGGGTGCCGACGTTGCTGCTCGCGTTGCCGATTCCGCTGTTTCTCTACCTCGGATCCTGGCAGATGGATCGCGCGGCCCAGAAGCGGGAGCAGGCACAGATGCTCGGCGAGCGCGCCGCGATGCCGCCCTTTCCGTTGACCGCGCCCGTGGCCGATCCGGAATCTCTGCGCTATCGCACGCTAACGGCGCACGGCGGATTCGAAGCCGATGGTCAGATCTTGATCGAGAACCGCCGACTGGCCAACCGAACCGGCTTTCACGTGATCACGCCGCTGCGTATCGCGGGCACGGACCTGCGGGTTCTGGTCAATCGGGGTTGGATTCCAGCCGCGCCGGACGGCAGTCCGAGCGACGCCCCGGTGCCGGCGGGGGAGGTAACGGTGCAAGGCGATGCCCACCTGCCGTTGCCGCCGGCCCTGTCCCTATACCATGGGGCGAATGCCGCGAAGGATTGGGGCACGCGCTGGCCATATCTGACGATCGACCTCTATGCCGCCGCGATGGGGCATTCCGTCCAGCCGGTGGTGATTTTGATGGATCCCGACCTACCCGGCGGGTTCGAGCGCAGTTGGCCGAGGGAAATGCCCAAGGAGGGTATGCACATCGGCTATGCGATACAGTGGTTTGCCTTCGCCGTCATCGCGTTGGTACTTTGGCTCAGGCTCAGCGTGACGCGGCCCGACGAGGGCGGGATCGAGGCATGAAGGACGGGGTTGCCGAACAACGACGGAGCCTGGCGCCGCTGTGGGTGATGATTGCCGTGTTCGCGGCACCCATCATCGCCGCCTGGTTTTTCTACTTCAATCCGGAGTATCTGCCGTCCGGGCGCGCCAACAAGGGCGAGCTGATCGAGCCCGTCATCCCGCTGTCCGCAGGGCTCGGGTTGATAACACCCGAGGGAACGGAATTCGACCTCGACCGGCTTGCCGGACGCTGGACATTGGTCTATCTGGCCGCAGGCGAGTGCGGGACCGATTGCAGCAAGCACTTGATCGCCATGCGCCAGATTCGTCTGGCGCTCGGCCAAAGCCAGCTCAGCATGGAGCGGCTGTTGGTGCTCACCGACCCCACGGCCAAGGCGCTGGCGGAGGAGCTGGCGGCCGAGCTCGACGGCATGCAAGTTGCTCTGATCAACAAGGGCGATGGGGCGCTGGAGCAGTCGTTGGGGGAGGGCGCGCTCGGTCGGATCTACATCCTCGATCCGATGGGCAACCTGATGATGCGTTACGCCGCCGACGCACCCGCGAAAGACACGCTCACAGACATGGAGCGCCTGTTGAAGGCGTCCGCGAATTGGATCAAAGGTTCTAACTATGGCCACAACTGAAATCAGCATCGGTCAATCGCGGGCGATCGCTTGGCGCAGTTATTACGAGCTGACCAAACCCAAGGTCGTGGCCTTGATCCTGTTCACCGCGCTGGTCGGCATGCTGTTGTCGACACCGGGGATGGTACCGCTACAGCCGCTGGTGTTCGGCCTGCTCGGCATCGGGCTCGCGTCCGCCGCCGGCGCGGCCTTGAATCACGTGGTCGATCGTCGCATCGACGCGGTGATGGAGCGCACGCGTAAGCGCCCGCTGCCGAGCGGCGACCTGGACGCCCCCCATGCCCTGAGCTTCGCCTTGGCCCTGATGGCGATTTCGATGGCCATTCTGCTGGTGTTCGTGAACGCCTTGACCGCGGTGCTCACCTTTGGCGCCTTCGTCGGCTATGCGGTGATCTACACCGTGTATCTCAAGCGTCGCACCCCGCAGAACATCGTCTGGGGTGGGATCGCGGGTGCCGCGCCGCCGCTGCTCGGGTGGGTCGCGGTAACCGGCGAGGTCACGCTACATGCCGGCTTGCTGCTGCTGCTGATCTTCGTCTGGACCCCGCCGCACTTCTGGGCGCTCGCCATCAAACGGCGCGAGGAGTACGCCCGCGCCGGAATCCCGATGCTGCCGGTGACGCATGGTGTAGCCTTTACCAAGCTCCAAATCCTGATCTACACCCTGCTGCTGTTCGTGGTGTCGTTGATGCCGGTCATGAGTCACATGAGCGGGTTGCTCTATCTGGCGGGGGCCGTGTGGCTCGGCGCAACCTTCGTCTATCACGCGTGGCGTCTCTATCGCGAGGAGGGTGACCGCCACGCCATGCGCACCTTCGGCTACTCCATCGTGTACCTGATGCTGCTGTTCGCGTTCTTGCTCGCCGACCACTATCTGCGGGTCGCACTGACGACCATGAGCTAAGCGAGGATGCGTGCGGTCGGATGTAACACAGGCCGCGCGCGGCTAAAGGTAACGGGTGAGGGTGGACTAAGGCTAACCGCGGGTGCGACGCGCGTAGGCGCCAATCACCACGAGCACGAAGAGGATGCCGCCGATCACGGCCAGCAGCCCGCCGAGTCCCATCACGCCCATTGCCACCTTCGGCGCGATTCCGTCCAGGCCCTGTGCGGCGCCCGCCGTCTTGCGGGCGATGCCCATCGCGCCGGAGGCCGCGAGACCGCCGATATGAAGCAATTGGCCAACGCCGTAGACCCAGGGTTGCCAGCGCGCCATCCGCCCTTGCGGCCGCCCGAGGCCGAGTCGCGGCAGCAAGTAGTAGGTCAGGCCCATCAGGGCCAGGGTGACGCCGACGATGGAGCCGTGGTAGTGCGCCGGGACCACGGTGTTGGAGCCCGCGATCAACACACCCAGGGTGCCGCCGGCCACGAACAGGGTCAGCGAAGCGGCCAGGGCCCGATACATGGGCAAGTCTGCAATCGGGATCTCCCCGCGCGGTGCGCGCACCAGTGCCACCAGCAAGGCCAGGCCGATCGGCACCGCCGCGAGGCCGTTGCCCCATTGCATCAGCCAGGTGAATGCGAGTCGCGTCTCGGCGCCGTCGCTCGGATAGGCCGCGTGCACCAGGGGTACCGCGAGCAGCGGCAGCACCCCGAGCACCAACAGCGCCGAGAGCCAGGGGTCCGAGAGGCCGAGCGGTCGGTTCACGGCACGCGCGAGCCAGATCCAAGCCACCAGCATCACCTGGGTGTAGGTGAACTGGAGCACGTGTCCGGGACCCCAGAACAGGTATTCGTAATAGGCCTGGCCTTGCCAAGTCGGCGCGAGATCGAGCCAGGTCCAGACCAGCGACACGGCGGTGAGCAAGGCGGCGCAGGCGGCCGTCAAGGTGCCCACCGCGAGCGCGTCCGGCCACACCGGTGCGGCGCCGACCCGGCTAAGATAGGCGACGAGCTGCAACAGGACACCGGCGGCGAAGATGGCAAGAGCGGCGATGAACAGCGGGTGATCCAGCACCGGCACGTAGTTGTTCAGCAGCGGTTGCACCGCCCCGAGAAAGGGCGAGGCCGCCACCAACAGACACCCGACCGCGGCGATCCAGAATGCCCCCCACGAGAGCAGGGGCACGGATCTCGCCGCGAGACTCCAGAGCACGCCGGCGAAGGCGAGAAACCAGATCAGGACGGATTGGTCCACGTGCACGACAAGGGCCACGCGGAAGAAGTCCTGGGTCGGGAACAGGTTGCCGGTGCCGGGTGCTCGCGCCGCCACCAGCAGCAGTGCGAACAAGCCGGCAAGCGCCAGCGCCGTGACACCAAGCCCGAGCCAGGCCCTGGCCAGCCGGCGGCGATCGTGTTGGGCGTCGAGTCCCGTGTCCAGGGTCGATACCAGTTTTTGCGTCATCGCCTTCGCCTCGCGGTCGGACAAGGCGCGTTATTCTAGGGACTAACTACCGTGAAGCGAACCAAGTTCTCCCTATTCGCCGCCGCCACCGCGTTGCTCGCGCTCGCTGTGGTCATGCTAGGGGCGTACGTGCGCCTGTCCGACGCCGGCCTGGGGTGTCCCGACTGGCCCGGTTGCTATGGTCGACTGACGGCGCCGAGTCACCCGCAGGCCGTCGCCGAGGCC
>JBGSTR010000799.1:0-1950 GCA_041736365.1 Chromatiaceae bacterium
ACTCGCGATGCGACGTGTGGTACCGGCGGGAAGCCACACCGTGCTGCCGGCCGGCAAGTAGGCGCTGCCGTTGCGGGCGGGGTCGCGCCAATGCTGGTTCAGATCGGCGAGGCCATAGCTGGACACCCCGTAATGACGAGCGAGATGGCCCACCGGCATACTGTTGTTCAGTACTACGCGATCGTAGTGCCAGGGCTCCTCATAGCGCACGCCCTCGGGAAAATAGCGGTTGGCGTTGCGGGATACCTCGCGTGCGGCGACGAATTCCGCGTAGAAGTTGCGCGACGCGAACTTGAAGCTCTTGCCCTGATAATTGCGGACGATGCGACCGATATCGTCGCCGTAGGCGGCCTTGGCATTTGCCATGCCCCCTTGACCGTGGTTGTAGGAGGTGATGGCCAGGGGCCAGCTGTGCAGCTTGGCATAGGCTTGGGACAGGTATTTTGCCGCGCCGTCGGCGGCCAGTATCGGGTCTAGCCGCTCATCGACGGTATTGTTCACGTCCATGTAGTGCCTGCCGGTGCTCGGCATGAACTGCCAAACGCCGGCCGCGCCGACGCTCGATCGGGCATTGGTTTGGAACGACGACTCGACGTGCGGCAGGTAGGCGAGATCCTCGGGTACGCCATGGGCGCGCATGACCTCGCGGAACGCCTGGTCGTAACGGCCGCTGATTTCGAGACCACGCCGAAAGCGCTCCCGCAGTCCACGCTGGCTGCGCACCCGCTCGGAGGCGCCGTACAGCGCACGGGAACCCCCGGAAGCGTCGAATTTGGCGAGCAGATCCTTGTCCGCGTCGCTCAGGGGCTGTCGCATCTGAACGCGATCCTGGAGTCCCTTGACGCGTGCTTCGTGGAACGCGGTGCGGGCGCGCACGAATTCCTTCTGGGCGGGTGTGTAGCTGTCTTGGATCGGTCCGGGCAGGCGCGCGACCTCGTAGATGACGTCCATGTGCTCGTCGTCGTGGAACGCTACCTCGGCGCGGCTCCAGACACCGTAGACATTGCGCCAGAAATCGACGTTGCCTTGAATCTCCGGCGGAACCGGGAACTGCTCATCCCCCTTCACCGAGTTTGCGACCGGACGCTCACCCCCGGTGCTGCTGCAGCCCGCCAGTGCGACCAGCGCCAGGATGGGCATCAGTCGCACGCACCAGATCGCCAAGTGATCCCTAGTCATCGCCCCCTTCCCCCATCCAATAAAGCCCGTCCCGGCAAAGTGGCCGGGAAATGGCTTGGATTCTCGCCTACCTACGTCGTTTATGCAATTACCGGCGCACGAATCTGGAGAGCCCAAATCAGGGGCCGAGCGCGCGCACTCCCTCGGCTTCCAGCAAGTCGATTAGCCGAATCAGCGGAAGTCCGATCAAGGCGTTGGGGTCGTCGCCCTCCAGGCGCTCGAACAGCGCGATCCCGAGACCCTCGGACTTGAAGCTTCCGGCGCATCCGTAGGGTTGCTCGCGCTCGACATAGGCCTCGATCTGGGCCCGGGTAAGGGTCCGGAAGTGGACGCGAAAGGGCTCGACCAGGGTGCGTGCGCGACCAATGGCGGCGTTCAACAGACAGAGTCCGGTGTGGAATACGACCGTGCGGCCGGAGGCGTTTTGGAGTTGATCGATGGCGGGCTCGCGGCCCCCGGGCTTGCCGATGATCCGATCGTCGAGGCAGGCAACTTGGTCCGAGCCGATGATGAGTGCCCGCGGATGCTCGGCGGCGACCGCCCTGGCCTTCGCTTCGGCCAGTCGGCTGACCAGCGCTTGCGGAGACTCGCCGGGGAGCGCGGTTTCATCGACCTCCGGGGATACGGTCTCGAACGCCAGGCCGAGGCGCTCCAGCAAGGCACGGCGAAAGGGTGACGTGGATGCAAGCACCAGTGGCCGGCTGCCCATGGCTCTTCCTCGGTATCCAGCCGGGGC
This sequence comes from Chromatiaceae bacterium, assembly GCA_041736365.1. Classification (GTDB taxonomy): domain Bacteria; phylum Pseudomonadota; class Gammaproteobacteria; order Chromatiales; family Chromatiaceae; genus JBGSTR01. The sequence goes on from JBGSTR010000799.1 coordinate 1,916, forward strand.
GTGCCTTCCGGGACGCGCGGTGGGGATCGTGGCGC
>JBGSTR010000006.1:0-7135 GCA_041736365.1 Chromatiaceae bacterium
CCCTACGGCGGCGGCGGGCCGGGGCGGACCGCCAGCATGTTGTCGATGGCCGCGTGACCGTCCAGCCAGGGGTCGTCGAGCCAGTCGTCGCCGCTCCACAGCCGCGAGTAGTGGTCGAGCGTGTGGTGCAGTCCGGGCAGACGGAACCAGGATCCGATGCTGCCGGGTTTGACCTTCTTGGGAAAGGTCTCCGGCTCCTCGTCGAGGTTGTGCTCTTGCCAAGTGGTGACGATCGATTTCACGAAGGCGAAGACGTCGGTGGTCGGCGCCGGGTCTTGGAACAGCACCCACAGGTGGAAGCCGCCGGCCCCGTTGGTGTCGAAGAGCATCGGGTCGTAGCCGAGGTCCTGGAGCTTGCGCCACCAGGCCACCGCGCACACCAGGTTGCGCCGCGCATGATCGGCCGCACCGGTCTTGGTGAGGTCGTGCATGTCGATATCGATGCCGAACCACTTGGACGTGCCTTCAGCGCTCTTGGCATGCAGCCCGATAATCTGTGGCTTGCGCAGGTGGCGGCTGGCGAAATGCCGGGTGAGCTTGTCGATGGTCACCATGTCGGCACCGCGCTGCTCCTTGATCGGCAGGGTCATCGCCTTGTAGGAGCGCCCCTCGCGCCGCCGCTCGCTGGGGGTGAGCACCGAATACTGTCCCCAGACATCCTTGCGATTGACCAGCCGCTCCATGGCCCAATCCGCCAGCTCCCCGGCGCGTAGCGCCCACTCCTCGCCAATGATCTCGTGCTCAGTCGCCATGATGATCTCGCCGTCTCGGGGCTTGTTTCCCCGGCACGGATACTACTGTGGGAACCGGTCCCGCGACCGCCTTTTGTGAGCGCTATTCGACCGGTGTGATCCCCGCGCGGATCGCGAATCGGACGAGGCCGGGCGGGGTATCCATCCGCACGTCCCGCGAGCACCGAGCACGCGGCGGTCCGGGCCGCGCGCGACTTGTTGGGCTGCATCTGATGCACTGGCGTCAGATCATCAATCAGCGAGGACTTGCGATGCGTGCCACCTTAGGATCTAGACGAGGACGTTCTCAACGCCTAAAGGAGATTGCGCGTCGTGAACGCAGCACGGCGGGTGCGGTGATCTCAAAATTGGTGCGTCGGGCATTGACGCAGCCTTCGCAAGAGTGCCGGGCCGAGTCCGAGCCGAGCCCGTTCTTCGGTTTCCGCACATTGGCGGCAAACGGCAGGGTGGTGAGCAACGAGGCCCTAGAGCGCCTGCGCGAGGCGGAAGGCATCTGATGTGGGCGCTGCTCGACGCGAATTTGCTGATCGCATTACTCGATGCGGCGCACGTTCATCACCACAGGGCCCGCGTATGGCTAGAGGCTCCGAACGTCGTTCGCTAGGAGCAGTTGTCGAGGGACGCTGCCAACTGCCCGTATTCTTGGCCCTTAAGCCAACTGGAAAACGCCGGGCCGTCACTGGTTCGTACGCGAAATGCATCGATCGGCGCGGCCGTAAACGAGGACCCGTGGCCGACGCATCTAGAAGGCCGAGGCGTTTCGCGCCGGGGGCGTGGTGGCCTGCGGCTCGAGGGGCGGGCTCACCTCGAGAGGGACCTCCTGATCGACGATCTTGATGCGGTCGCGCAGCTCGGGGTTGATGTGAACCGTGCCGTTGCTGTCCGCCAGCACCACATAGCGGATGCCCATGTCCCGGGCAACTCGATACCAATCCTCGGGACCGGCCACGAACAGCGCCACGGCCGCTGCCGCCGCGACGCTCGCCTCGGGATGGATCACGGTGACGGACTGGCTGCCGCGGGCCGGTCGGCCCGTGCGCGGATCGAGTAGGTAGTGATAGGCGACGCCGTTGAAGATCCAGTCCCGATCATGGGCGGAGCGGGTGACGACACTCTCGTCGCCCTGGATATTCAGGGTCGCGAAGACCCCGGAGCCGCTTGCCCGCGGGATGGAGACGCGCCAGGGAAGACCGCCGCGGTCGCCGATTGCGCGCACATCGGAGCCGCTCTGCACCTGGGCGTTGTTGACATCCAGCGCGCGCAGCTGGGCAATGGCCAGATCAACGGCATCGGCCTGGATGAGCGGGGAAAAGTCCAACCTGAGTGATGCGTTGTGTCCCCGAAGCCGCGAGCCGTCGATCTCGATGTCGGACATCCGGGGGTTGGCCTTGAGCATCTGCCCGATGGCGTGATCCGGGGGTGGCCGCATGCCCTCGGGGACCTCCACGTTGAACCCCCACAGGGCCGCCAGCTTCCCGATGGCCGGGTTGAACAGCCCGCCGCTCAAGTCCGAATAATGCTGGCTGAGACGAACCAGAGGCAGCACGGAGCCGGGTGCGTCGAACGCCTGGCCGGTGGGAAGCAGACGGTTGACCGTGGACATCGATCCTCCGGCCCAGGTGTTTAGATCCCTTTCCAGGGTGTCGAAGTCGTTCCGAATGAGCTCGGCGGCATGCTCGGCCTGGCTGGGCTCTACTTTGACCAGCCGGATGTCGACCGTATTTCCGAGCGCCTTGAAGGTCAGCGTGACCGACGGTGCCTCTTTGCCGCAACCCGAGACGAACGCGAACAGGATCAGCAAGCAGGCGCCGGCTAGATAGAGCGCCGATCGACGCGTGGGAAGGTGTGGTGACATCGGAATAGCGTGAGATGGGTTGGTGGAGCTAACGTTTACTTCGTGCCGCAGACGACACTCGGCCGTCTGACCCCTCGCGGGGCAGGGCTCGGGGTGCCAGGCATGGACGGGCGCCGGTGCTTCGTAATCTGCGGCGGTATGAGAGACCTCGTCGCGCTCAGGGGGCGGGGTCTTCTCCTGATTGGCGAAGCTCGGACCCGTCTGTTTTCCGGCGCGCGACCATTGTTCCGATCTAGCAAGCATGCTCGTCTAGGTTCTCATCGGTGACATCGACTCCGCCGGTTGCAACAGTGTACCCGGCATTGCCGCGAGAGAGGGCCGCTATCCCGCCTGCACGGTCCGAAAAGGGTCTCACAGGTAGTTCGGCTACGCCGGTAAGGCGGCCGGCGGAGGCAGCCAAGCGGAAAACCCGGGGCTCGAATGCGAGCGCCGTCACGATTGCAGATTCGGGTAATGGGCGAAGTCGCGAGCGATCTCCATCGTCACGCCCGTCGTTCGCAGTTGCCTGGGTTGACGAAGTTGTTTTTGGTGCGACAAGAAAAAAGATCAGTTCAAATCGTTGAAATTCTTCTACATCTTTCCATGCGCCTAGAAGGTTGGGGCGGGGCGCGAATCCTGCCAGCTACAGCGGCGCAGCGCGGTGGTCGCGGCATCGATTATCGGTTAAGAGACCGTCGACTATGTGCTGGCGGCAAAAAAGGGGCAGACTATGAACGTCCCCCTGGCGACCTACAATGGTGCCAATTACTTCAATATTCTCGTCCCGGGTGAAAGCGAGGTGGCCATGTTCAACGGCTCCGTTGGAGACAATCGATACGAGGGCAGCCTCCCCGCGAGTGGCGACTACAAGGTGCGTGTCACCCTGATGCGCAGCGCTGCGCGCCGGAAGCAGGTGGCGAAGCATCGTTCGGAGACGATCATCGGCGCCTGAGGCCAAAGGGCCGATCGGGTCACGGGCAGAGTGGACTGAAACCGGTTTTCCGGCCCGGATTCAGCAAGGGAGGTAGATTGACCGCGACCTCACTAGCCTCTGCCGCGCGCCCGTTCTGGCGCCTGCTGATCCTGCACCGAATCGACCCGGAGCACGTTTTTCGCGCGGTGGGACTCAATCCGGCGCTGATGGACGTACCCCGCGCCCGTTACCGAGTCGAACGGAGAAACGCGGCCTGGGCCAAGGCGACGGAGGTCATTGGCGACCCCTGTTTCGGGCTGCGGATGCATGAAGTGCTGTCACCCGCCGATCTGCACGCCCTCGGATACGCGTTGTATGCCAGCAGCACCCTGGGATCGGCATTGCGGCGCCTCTCGCGCTACGTCGACGTTATCAACGACGGCATCGGGTTCAGCCTGGAAGAGACGCAAGACCGGGTTGCGTTCAGCTTGTTCGCCAGCCCGACGGCCTATCCCACGCTCCTGGTTCCGCAGGAGGATACCCTCTGGTCCTGGATCATCAGCGTCTGTCGCGGCGCGGCCGGTAAGGGGCTCGCACCCGTCGAGGTGCGATTCATGCACTCGGACGTTGGATGCGGGCTCAGGTACCAGAAGACCTTTCGCTGCCCGATTCGTTATGATTGCGATGCCTCGACGCTGCTCTTCGACCGTGCGGATATCGACCGCCCGCTACCCGCGGCCAACCGCGAGCTGGCCGGGTACAACGACCGCCTGCTCACCGACTTCCTGAACAAGCTGCACCGCGACGATCTGCTCGCCAGGGTGAAGACGGCGATCGTGGAGGCGCTCGCGTCGGGCTTGCCGAGCGACGAGGCGATCGCCCATCGGATGAATATGAGTGCCCGGACCCTGCAGCGACGGCTCGCCGCGAACGGGACCAGCTACTCAAAGCTGGTCGACGCCGTTCGCTACGAGCTGGCGGAGCAGTACATCGCGGACCCGGCACTCTCGCTGAGCGAGATCAGCTTCCTGCTGGGCTTCTCCGAGCAGTCGGGCTTCTCGCGGGCCTACCGCCGCTGGACCGGGAGATCTCCGACGGCGGCCCGTGGTCCGGACAGCGATCTGTGCGCAAGCGCCTCCGGGGTGGGGTTTGTAATCTGAGCCCCGGAAGCGGGCGTCTCGTCACTGGCTTTCGCCCGGCGGCGAGGAGGAGGCAAAGGCGTTCCAGACGCCTTGGTGGCTGTCTGAGTAACGGCTCGGGAAAAGAGCGGAATGCGCCAACCGGCGCTCGTCGCGGGCGTGAGACTGGATTCCGATCGGCGCCTCGATGGCCGTAATCGTTGTCCTTAAAACCAAGTCCTTGCGGCGGTGGGAGCCCCCGCAAGGAATCTCTCGTTAGGGAAACGCTGTTTTAAAGCGCTTCCCGTCCGGGCCAGGGATGGCCCGGCATTTTCAAGCACCTTAAGGGACAAGAAAATGGAGCGGTCCGGGAGTCGCGCCTCTCGGACCGCGAGCTGATTAAATGCCAGAATGGCATTTAATCAGCGTTTCCTAGGGAATGGTGGCTTCCATCGCCTTGGTATTGGCGGTGCCGCCAACACACTCGTCCTTACACGCAGCCATCTCCACCGAGCTATCTCCGGTACCTTCGAAGACGGTTTCGAGCTCTTCCATTTCCAACGATTCACTGTCGTCGTTCATTGACAACCTCCAACCTGCAACCTGTGGATGACGTCACCCGGTTTGCTCCTCCGCGCCCCCCGCGAGCGAGTCGAAACAGTGGTCGTTGATGGACCTGGCGCGACAATAATCGATCAGGTCCCGTTCCAACGCCGCGCGCTTGGCAATGCAAAAGGCAGCGAGCCGATCCTGTGAAAGTGTAGCGCCCTCGGCCAGGCGTGGAATGCATTTTCGACACAGTCGCACCGCCCAGCAGCGCCGGCAGCGGGGCTCGACCAACGCTCGAAATTGCCGCAGTTGATCGCGAATGACTGCCGGCTCCAGACCCGCGTCGACGCTGCCGATCGGCCAATGCTCGTCGCCGTGCTCGCACATGTGTAGGCGACCGTCCGGGGTGACGTGACAACGAGTCCCCGGGAGGCACTGCCCCCCGGAGGTCGCGATTCGGCTTGTCGCGAGCCCATTGCGGGTATGCACGTTCGCCATCGCCGCCTCGGTGCAGGCGCGCGCGACCGGATCGGGCGCTTGTTCTTGGACCATCTGCGCCAGGTAGCTTTCGCGGGCGGGCCCAAGCTCGATGTGGATCTGATCCGGCCGGATACCCAGTGGCCGCGTGACCTGCGACGGCGCGCTGTTGAGGCCCGCAAGCTTGGGGATCTTTCCCTCGAAGATTCGTGGATGGGCCGCAACAAAGCCCATGATGGTCTCGATCTCGACCGGCGGGGCCAGGGTGATCGAGAAGCCGACGCGCGCTCGATAATAGTCCGGATGACCGGAGCGAAGGCGATGCAGGTTTCGCCATATCCGCGCGAAGGTCGGCGCGCCCCGGGCGCTCACGCGATAGCGGTCGTGTATCCATTCCGGGCCGTCGATGCTGACGAAGACCTCGAAGTCGTTCTCCGCGAGAAAGCGCGACGCGGCCTCGTCCAACAACCAGCCATTGGTCGTCATGCCGAAGCTCAGGGTGGCGCCGGGAGGCACGTCCGCCCGCGCCGCCGAGACAATCCGCTCGATGAGCGCGCGGCGCAGCAGTGGCTCGCCGCCATAGAATCCAATGTGGTAGTGGTCGCGCGGAAAGCGAAAGAACCAACGCAAAGCGGCGAGCGCCGTGGCCAAGGACATGGCGCGACCGCTGTGCTCGCGCGAATAGGTGTAGGCCCCGGAATAGGCGCAATAGCGGCAGCGAAAGTTGCAAGCCTCGGTGATGGTCAACACCAGGTGCGCCGGCCCCTCTCGTTGCAGATCCTCGAGCGCCGATTCGATCATGTCGTCCGGGAAGATCGCGAGCTCGGCGGGCGATTCGGCAAGCAGCCCAAGGCCGACAGCCGTCTGGCGTTTTTCCTCCCACGTGGAGTCGCCGGAGAAGTAACGCCAACTCTTGGCGCCGGCGCGCACGATCCGATTGGTCTCGGTGAAATAGAGATAGGGTTGAGCGTTCGCGATGAACGGTTTTACCCACATACCGGCTTTCCCTTGTGTTTGGTGCTCGTCGCCGGTCAATGCGGCTGCAGGCGCGGGAGCACGCGCTCGGCCAGGCTCTTTGCGTTGCTCAGTTGATCCGCCGTCGCGGTGGCGCTGGCGGTGAAGATCAATTGATAGAGCCCGTCGAACACCGCCAACTGTCCGATCCCGGTGCCGAATGCCTGCCAGCCGGCGCGCTCGCCAACACCCGCGACCGCCGCCAATCGCGCATCCTCCCCGAGCTCCTTGATCAATCCGGCTTCATACTCGCCGTAGGCGGCGGCCGGACCGGCGGCGACGTGGTGCGGTCGCAGCAGCAGACTCGCCGCGCGCATCTCGTCGGGCGTATCGGCCTGATAGTTACAGGTCGTCGCCCAGAATTCGCCATTGCCCATGGCACGGGCTTGCGGCTCCGCCGGCTCGCCGCCGAGCACCGCGACGAAGTCCTCGCGGGTCAGCAGCTCGCAGGCATTGCGGCGATCCGGCGTCGTGGCGG
>JBGSTR010000007.1:0-2576 GCA_041736365.1 Chromatiaceae bacterium
GATGGTGCCGACAAGTTCGTGCTTCGCGGCAACTTCGGCAACGACGTGTTCACCGACGTCGATCTCAATGAAGGCGACCGGATCAAGAACGACAACTTCGACCGGCAGGTGGAGTTGGTCCAATATATCGCCGCAACGGGCTACCGTGTGGACTTCACCTATACCGACGACTTCCTGATGGTCCTGTCGGCGGCCCCCGACCAGCAGCTGGAGGATTACCTGAACAACGACTTCCAGCTTGTGTAACGGCACGCTGTAACCTCCTCTACAGTGCCGGGGAGCGGGAGAGGGGAAACCCTCTCCCGATCTTTTTCGGGTTGGCGGAATCCGCCGCGCTCGCCATATACAGCGGGCCCCGGGGTTCGGACCTTTCGTTATGGTGCGATCATGTTATGGTCGCCGCGCCGGGCCCGCAGGAACGGCAACAACGAACGTTAGGGGGAGGAGATGTCATGGACGTTCGCGCCGCTGTCGCCCACGAGGCCGCCAAGCCTCTGACCATCGAGACGGTCCTCCTCGATGGCCCGAAAACGGGCGAGGTCCTGGTCGAGATCAAGGCGACGGGTGTCTGCACGCCCTTGGCCAGAAAATCCAGGCGTTCGGCGGCAGCCCGCGTCAGGTCGAGCTTGCGGTCGGTGTGGAAGGGACCGAAGTCGTTGATGCGTACATGCACCGCGCGCCCGTTCGAGGGGTTCCACACCAGCACCTCGGTGCCGTCCGGCAGGTTCGCACTGGACGCGCGCGTCGGGTTGTCTGCGTCGAACTCCTCCCCTGAGGACGTGTATTTGCCGGTATTGAAGCGGTCGACATCGGGGTGGTCGTAGTAGGTCGCCACCACGGCCGTCGGCTCGCCCACCAGCGCCGCCGTCTCGTCCAGCGTATAGACCCGGTGGCAGATCTCGCCGTAGCAGTGGGTCTCACCGGGGGTTTTCGCGTCGAGCGGCCCGGCGACGAGAGCCGGCGCGAGAAGGGCGACCAACACGGCGAGGCGCGCAGCCGCCAGTCGGCCGGGACCCATTCCTGGCCGTGCCCCCTCCCCCATCGACGAACGCAACACCCGCACGATCTCGTGCCCCGTTTCACACAGCCGTCGACCGCCCAACTCGGCTGAGGGCGGCGACCGTCCCAACCAATTTCATTACGCGGAACGATGAATCAACCGCCGCTGTTGAATAACAGTGTTTGGCTAACCCAGAGATAATGCCGCTTCTGCCCCGTGCGGCGTGAGTTGGATGGGGCCTCTTGCGCGGTAGGGACGTGCGGCCAGTAAGACTTCGTTAACCAAATCACATTGAAGCTCTGGCTGTCGGAAATGCCTGGGAGAGGCCCGGACCATGCCCCCTGCCGTCGATCTCACAGTGGAGACCACCATGGAGCCGGCCACGGGCGATACGCTCGACGCTGTCGCCGACGCTTGGCTCACCCACCTCAGCCTGGAGCGCGACGCCTCCGAGCATACGGTCGCGGCCTACTGCCGGGACGTGGCGCAATTTTCAGCACACCTGTCGGCGCACCTCGGACGGGCACCGACGCTTGCAGACCTCCAGCGGCTCGACCAACGGACGGTGCGCGGCTTCATGGCCAGCCGGCGCCGGACGGGAGCGGGGTCGCGGTCCATCTCGCGGTCCATCTCGGGCCTGCGCTCGTTCTTCCGCTGGCTGGAGGCCGAGGGACGCTTGACGAATCGGGCGGTTGCGCAGGTGACGCTGCCGAAAGTGCCGCATGGGGTGCCGAAACCTTTGACCGTCGAGAAGGCGCGCGCGGTCGTCGCTCCCGGCATGGCGGCCGAGCTCGATTGGGTCGCGGCCCGCGATACCGCCGTGTTGCTGCTGCTCTACGGGTGTGGCCTGCGTATCTCGGAGGCGCTCGGCATCAGCCTGCGCGATGCGCCGATTGGCGGGCGCGATACGATCGTGATCTCCGGCAAGGGGGGCAAGGAACGGATGGTGCCGGTGCTCGGCCTCGTATCGCAGGCCATCGAGCGCTATCTGGGCCTGCTGCCGTATCCGCTGCGAGCGGATGAGCCCTTGTTCCGGGGGGCGAAGGGCGGGGTGCTGTCGCCGCGCCTGATCCAGCTGGCGATGGCGCGCATGCGGGAGGCCATGGGGCTGCCGGAGACGGCCACACCGCATGCACTCCGACATTCGTTTGCCACGCATCTGCTGTCGGCGGGGGCCGATCTCAGGCAGATTCAGGAACTGCTCGGTCACGCTTCGCTTTCGACCACGCAGATCTATACCGAGGTCGATCGGGAGCGGCTGCTCAAGGTTTACGACGCGGCGCATCCGAGATCGTGATGTTTGGCGCCTTTCGAAGACTCTTTGGTTGCGCCTTCCGAAATCTCTTTGATTGCGCCTTCCGACACTCCTTCGGAGAGCCGGCCGGAAGGCGCAGAATCCTGTCGCGAGGTCCCATGCCCATCGCCTCTTCCTGCCAACTGGCCGTGCGGATTGCAGCGGTCCTCCTCGCGCTCGCCGGACTTCTGACTGGTCCAGGCGGCGTCGGGGTGGCGCACGCTAAGCCAGGCGCGGGCGAGTGCCGGGGGCAGGACATGCTGGCCGAACTGGCCGCCGCCG
>JBGSTR010000038.1:0-2332 GCA_041736365.1 Chromatiaceae bacterium
CGACGCGGTGGCGATCGTGCTAGAGAATCGCCGCCCTGCGGAGCAGCAGAGCTCGGCGCTGTTTGCCGCTCGCAGCGCGGCGCTGTTGCGGAGCGTGGCCGGCTTGGAGGGGGATCTGGATGGCCTATCGAGCCGGCTCGACTTGGCGTCGATCGCCGCCGCCTGTGCGCTTGGTTACCTGGACTTCCGGCTACCGGCGCTCGATTGGCGCGGCAGTCATCCGGCAGTCGCCGCCTGGTTTACGGACTTCGCCCGGCGTACGTCCATGGTGCAGACGCTACCGCCGGCTGCCTGATCGATCGGACTCCGATCGGCAATCGATCGAGTCTGGTCCGGCTGGCGATCCGCGCGTCGCAGCAGCGGCCGCAATCTCGGACGCCGGCCGGGCTGCGTTATGCTTGACCCCCGTCACGTCGCGAGTTGGAGGATCCATGTATTGCACCCCTACCGTCATTCGATTGCGAGTCGCGCGCCGCAAGGGCCTCGCCCTGCTCGGGGCGGCGCTCCTCGCCATCTCGTCACACCCACTGGGAGCCGCCATGGACCCCGCGTCCAGCACAGAGCAACGCATCGACGACAGCGCCCAGCAGGCGCTCGCGGTCACCATCTACAACGACGATCTGGCCCTGGTGAAGGACCTGCGACGCGTCATGCTGAGCCAAGGCGAGAATCGGCTCGCCTGGCGCAATGTCGCGCAACGCATCCGCCCGGAGACGGCGCTGCTCGCCCCGGCCCCGGGCGGTCCGGAGATCGGTCTGTTGGAGCAGAACTTCGACTTCGATCTACTGACCCCGGAGAGTCTGCTCAAGAAATACGTCGGACGCACGGTTCAGGTCATTCGCACCAACGAGGACGGTGACCGAACCGTCGAGGAGGCGACCGTGCTCGCCGCCAGCGATGGCACCGTGCTGCGTTACGCGGACCGGATCGAGACCGGGGTGGTGGGGCATCTGGCGTTCCCCGACGTGCCGGCCGACCTGCGCGACCTGCCGACCCTGGTGCTGCATCTGGAGAGCTCCGCGGCCGCGGAGGGCGATCTGGAGCTTTCGTATCTCACCGGCGGCATGGGCTGGAAGGCGGACTATGTGGCCAAGCTGGCCGCGGGCGGTGCCACCATGGACCTCAACGGCTGGGTGACCCTGACCAACGCGAGCGGCGTCGCCTACCGGCAGGCCCGGGTGCAATTGGTCGCGGGCGAGGTGAATCAGGTCGAAGAGGCCATGCCCATGGCCCGCTCGCGCCCCATGATGATGGCCGATGCGGCGCCCATGCCGCAGGAGGAGGCGCTCTATGAGTACCACCTCTATACCCTGCCGCGCCCGACCGATATCCAGAACAATCAGACCAAGCAGGTGGCGTTGCTCTCGGCGCCCAACGTGCCGGTGACGCAGGAGCTGGTGGTGCGGGGTCAGTCTTACAACTACCGCGCGCAGGCGAGCGACGGTTGGACCAAACTGGACGTCGAGGCCCGACTGACGTTCGAGAACCGCGACGGCAGTCTGGGTATCCCACTGCCCGCCGGGGTGGTGCGCGTCTACTCCGAGGACAGTCGCGGCAATGCGCAATTCGTCGGCGAGGATTCCATCGAGCACACGCCGCGGAACGAGACCGTGGCGCTCAAGCTTGGAAACAGCTTCGACGTGACCGCGCGGCGCAAGCAGACCAGCTTCCGCAAGCTATCGGGCACCAGCGCCTACGACTATGCCTACGAGGCGGGGTTCGAGCTGGAGCTCAAGAATGCCAAGCCGGAGCCGGTGGTGGTCAAGATGCTCGAGAGCTTGCCCGCCGAGTGGCGGATGCTGAGCGAGAGCCAGCCCCACACCAAGGAGTCCGCGAGCCTCGCCTCCTGGCGGGTGGAAGTCCCGGCCGATGGCGCGACGAGTCTCTCGTGGGTGGTGCAGGTACGGCAATAGGGTCGCGCCGTAGCGACCCTACGTAGGATGGGCAAAGGCCGATAGGCCGTGCCCATCAATTGCGCCGACGATGGGCACGCTGCGCTTTGCCCATCCTACGGTTGTCGCATGAGCGGCGCGGCATCCCGGCGTCCGCGAGGAACCGACAGGCGATTTTCCGCTCGATGAAGAACGGTAGGATAGGCCGCGCCCATTACTTGCGCCTGGCCCGGTCGGGAGATGCGATCAATCCCGATCCGGCCGTCGCCGGCGTACGCCGCCGACGATGGGCGTGGCGGCCACCGGGTCTTCCGGCCAATGATGCTTGGGATACCGACCCCGCAGCTCCTTGCGGACCTCCGCGTAGCCGCGCGCCCAGAAACCCGCGAGGTCGCGAGTGACCTGGACCGGTCGCCGCGCGGGCGAGAGCAGATGCAGCA
>JBGSTR010000062.1:0-7182 GCA_041736365.1 Chromatiaceae bacterium
GGTGCGCATGCCCCCGTCCACCTGCACCGCGATACGCCCGCGCAGTCGGTTCAGCACCAGGGTCCGATGGGTCTCGGCGAGACCGATTTCCCACGGCGAGCCGGCGTGCTTGATCGATGTCAGCGGCGAGGCGCCGGTGCCGCCGTCGTAGCCGGCGATGGTCACGTGGTCCGCATGGGCCTTGGATACGCCCGCGGCCACCGTTCCCACGCCCACCTCGGACACCAGCTTGACCGAGATGCGTGCGCTCGGATTGACGTTCTTCAGGTCGTGTATGAGCTGCGCCAGATCCTCGATCGAGTAGATGTCGTGGTGGGGCGGCGGCGAGATCAGACCTACGCCGGGGGTGGAGTGCCGCACCCGCGCGATCTGGGCGTTCACCTTGTGACCGGGTAATTGACCACCCTCGCCCGGCTTCGCGCCCTGGGCGATCTTGATCTGGATGTCGTCGGAGTTCACCAGGTACTCGACGGTGACGCCGAAGCGACCCGAGGCCACCTGCTTGATCGCCGACCGCTCCGGGTTCATCGAGCCGTCCGGCAGCGGATTGAAGCGCTCCGGCTCCTCCCCGCCCTCGCCGGTGTTGGACTTGCCGCCGATGCGGTTCATCGCCTTGGCCAGCGTCGAGTGCGCCTCGTAGGAGATGCTGCCGAAGGACATGGCCCCGGTGGCGAAGCGCTTGACGATCTCGCTCGCCGGCTCGACCTCATCCAGCGGGATCGGCTGATCCGCGAACTTGAAGTCCATCAGACCGCGGAAGGTCAGCAGGCGCTCGTTCTGCTCGTTGATGATTTGCGAGAACTGCTCGTAGGTCTCCCAGCTATTGGCGCGGGTCGCGTGTTGGAGCTTGGCGATGGTGTCCGGGGTCCAGGCGTGATCCTCGCCGCGCAGCCGGAAGGCGTAGTCGCCGCCCACGTCCAGGTGCTTGCGATAGATCTGCTCGCCGCCGTAACCCTGGCGGTGCCAACGCACCGCCTCTTCGGCCACCTCGGCGAGCCCGATGCCTTCCACCGTGGTCTGGGTGCCGGTGAAATAGCGCTCGATCAGCTCGCTGTTGAGCCCCACGGCATCGAAGATCTGCGCCCCGCAATAGGACTGAAAGGTGGAGATGCCCATCTTGGACATGACCTTCAGCAGCCCCTTGCCGACCGCCTTGATATAGCGCTTCTGCGCCTCCTCGAAGCTGGGCTCGTCCGGTAGCTCGTCGAGCATGGACTGGATCGAGTCGAAGGCGAGATAGGGGTTGATGGCCTCCGCCCCGTAGCCCGCCAGCACCGCAAAGTGATGGACCTCTACTGCCGCGCCGGTCTCCACCACGAGCCCGGAGCTGGTGCGCATCCCCCGTCGGATCAGGTGATGATGCACCGCGGAGGTGGCCAGCAGGGACGGAATCGGGATGTGGTCCCGATTGGTGTTGCGGTCGGAGAGGATCAGGATGTTGTAGCCGTCGAGCACCGCCTGCTCGGCCTCGTTGCACAGCCGATCGAGCGCCGCGGCCATGCCGGCGGCCCCCTCGCCGGAGGGATAGACGCAATGCAGGGTGCGAGTGCGGAAGGCGCCGCCCGAGTTGTCCTCGATGTGGCGCACGCGCTCCAGGTCCTGGTTGGTCAGCACCGGCTGATTGACCACCAGCCGCCAGTGCTTGGCCGAGTCGGTCAGCCCCAGCAAGTTCGGCCGGGGACCGATCAGGGATACCAGCGACATGACCAGCTCCTCGCGGATCGGGTCGATCGGCGGGTTGGTCACCTGGGCGAAGTTCTGCTTGAAGTAGGTCGAGAGGTGCTTCGGCCGGCGCGAGAGCACCGACGGCGGGTTGTCCGCGCCCATCGAGCCGATTGCCTCCTGGCCGGTCACGACCATCGGCGTGAGCAGGAACTTGACGTCCTCCTGCGTGTAGCCGAATGCCTGCTGGGCGTCCAACAGGGTGTCGTCGTCGGGCGCCATCGGCGCCACGTTGGTCGGCAGCTCGTCCAGGTGGATCTGGGTACGATCCAGCCACTCCCGGTAGGGCTGGGCGGCAGCGAGCTCGGTCTTGATCTCGGTGTCGTCGATGATGCGGCCCTGCTCCAGGTCGATGAGGAACATCTTGCCGGGCTGCAGGCGCCACTTCTTGACGATGCGCTCCTCGGCGACGTCCACCACACCCATCTCCGAGGCCATGATCACCATGTCGTCATTGGTGACCAGGTAGCGGGCGGGGCGCAGGCCGTTGCGGTCGAGCGTAGCGCCGATCTGGCGGCCGTCGGTGAACGCAACCGCAGCCGGGCCGTCCCACGGCTCCATGAGCGCCGCGTGATACTCGTAGAAGGCGCGCCGCTGGGAGTCCATCTGCTTGTTGCCGGACCATGCCTCGGGGATCAGCAGCATCATCGCGTGGGCCAGCGAATAGCCGCCCATCACCAATAGCTCCAGGGCGTTGTCGAAACAGGCGGAGTCCGACTGACCCTCGGGGATCAGCGGCCAGATGCTGTCCAGCTCCTCGCCCAGCACCTCGGAGCGCATGGTATGGCGTCGCGCCGCCATCCAGTTGACGTTGCCGCGCAGGGTATTGATCTCCCCGTTGTGGCAGATCATGCGGAACGGCTGGGCGAGATCCCAGGTTGGGAAGGTGTTGGTGGAGAAACGCTGATGCACCAGCGCCAGGGCCGAGGCGAATCGCTCGTCCTGCAGGTCGAGATAGTAGGCGCCGACCTGATCGGCCAGCAGCATGCCCTTGTAGTTGATGGTCCGCGAGGACATCGACGCCACGTAGAAGGCGGTCTTGTCGAAGCCGGCCGCGCGGATCTCGTTGTCCATGCGCTTGCGGATTACGAACAGCTTGCGCTCGAAGCTCTGCTGGTCCGGGCAGCCCTCGGCACAGGCGACGAACACCTGGCGCACTACCGGCTCGGTGGGGAGCACGCTCTCGCCCAGCACCGAGTTGTCGACCGGCACGTCGCGCCAGCCGAGCACGCGCTGGCCGTCCTGCTCCAGCCCGCGTTGCACGCGCGCCTGAACCTGCCGGCGAGCGTCCTCGTCCTTGGGCATAAAGACCATGCCGACGCCGTAGCTGCCCGACGGGGGCAGCTCGAAATCGACCACCGCGCGGAGGAAGGCATCCGGGATCTGCACCAGGATGCCGGCCCCATCGCCGGCTCGGGGATCGGCACCCACGGCACCGCGGTGGGCCAGACGCTTCAGTAATCCGAGTCCCTGCTCGACGATCGCGTGGCGCTGCTGATTCTTGATATGGCAGACGAAACCGACGCCGCAGGAGTCGTGCTCGTTGGCCGGATTGTAGAGACCCTGTGCGGGCGGAAGGGCACGCAGGCTCATTGCTGACCTCGCAGGTACTTTAAGGACACTGTGCGATTTTGATGGGCGTCATCGGCCGCATCCACCTAGGGACCATCGGGTAATCTGGGGAGCCGCGACGAGCGGGAAACGGCTGTCGTCAGCAGGCCCGGGGCCGTTGGTATAGGCGGGCGTCGAGCGCGGTGACGACCCTCTGTTTAGGGAATTCGGTCCGCTCGAACGCGACGCGGAACCCACGATCATAAACTCGAAGCAGTAGCTGTGCCACCGTGAAGCGCGCTCGATCGCGCCGAATTGTTCCGGCAACGTCCGGATCCAGGCCACAAATCGGTGCGCCACGCACCCTATTGGTGCCTCGTATCTAAGTTTGGGGCCTAGGCTTGGTCTTCCAGGGTGGCGGCAAGCAGCGCCGGATCGAAGTCGCCGCTCACGACCCCCTCACCGATCCCTTTCAACAGCACCAGGCGCAGCCGCCCGGCGAGGACCTTCTTGTCGACTGCCATCAGCGCGCGGAAACGCTCGGCGGTCATTTCCGCCGGCGGCCGGATGGGGAGATGTGCCGCGGCCACCACTCGGCGCGTGCGCTCCAGATCCCCCTCCGCCAGCCAACCGAGCCGCGCCGAGAGATCCGCCGCCATGCACATGCCGGCACCGACCGCCTCGCCGTGCAGCCAGTTGCCGTAGCCCGCCCAGGTCTCGATGGCATGCCCGAAGGTGTGACCGAGGTTCAGCAGTGCCCGCTGTCCAGCCTCGAGCTCGTCCGCGGCGACAATCTCGGCCTTGTTCTCACAGGAGCGGCGGATCGCCTCGGCGAGCGCTTCCGGGTCGCGCTCAAGCAATGCGTTCAGACGCGACTCGATCCAATCGAAGAACGCCGGGTCGCGAATCAGGCCGTACTTGATGACCTCGGCCATGCCCGCGGAGAGCTCGCGATCCGCCAACGTATCCAGGGTTGCGGTATCGGCGATCACCGCGCGCGGCTGATGGAAGGCCCCGATCATGTTCTTCCCGGCCGGATGATTGACTCCGGTCTTGCCGCCGACCGAGGAATCCACCTGGGCCAACAGGGTCGTCGGTACTTGTACGAAGTCGACGCCGCGCTGATAGCAGGCGGCGGCGAAACCGGCCATGTCGCCGATCACCCCGCCGCCGAGCGCGACCAAGGTGCAATCGCGGCCGTAACGGGCCTCCAGCAGCCCGTCGAAGATCCGATTCCAGACCTCGAGCGTCTTGTATTGCTCGCCGTCCGGCAGGATCACCGCGCGCGTGTCGAATCCATCCAGCCCGGCGAGCGTGCGCTCCAGGTACAAGGGCGCCACGGTCTCGTTGCTGATCAGCATGACCTGGCGACCGCGAATATGGGCGCGATACAGGGCGGGGTCGGACAGGATGCCGGCACCGATATAGATCGGGTAGCTGCGCGCGCCGAGCGCAACCGTCAGGGTGGAGGTCATTGCGGGAGCCTAAGGATCAGACCGCTTCGGATTCGAGACGGCGACGGATCTCCTTCACGACCGAGGAGGTCCCGCGCTTCTCGGTGGAGACGACCATGTCCGCGACCTGGCGGTAGAGCGGATCGCGCTCCGCCATGATCTCGCGGAGGCGCTCCAGCGGGTCCTCGGTGTGCAGCAGCGGCCGGTTGCGGTCGCGCGAGGTGCGCGAGAACTGCTGCTCCGGGGTGCAGTGGAGATAGATCACGACGCCGCGCGCCGCCAGATCCTGCCGGTTCTCCGGCAGCAGCACCACGCCGCCCCCGGTCGCGAGCACGATGCGCTCGCCGGCGACCAGCTCTTCGATCACCTGGCGCTCGCGGTTGCGGAAGCCCTCTTCGCCCTCGTATTCGAAGATGGTGGGGATGTCCACGCCGGTGCGTCGCTGGATTTCCTGGTCGCTGTCCTTGAACGTATAGGACATCGCCTCGGCCAGTTGCCGGCCGATCGTGCTCTTGCCGGCCCCCATGGGACCGACGAGGAAAATGTTCTGGGCGCGCATCATAGCCGGGAAAGATATGCCAGATTCCGTCGGCCGGGCAAGCGCGAGGGTTGCGCGCCGTGTGATCCGGCGTGCGAACGAACCTCTAGCGACCCGCCAAATCGCCCTTCAGGATCTTCGGCGTGACGAAGATCAGCAGCTCCGAATTGTTGTCCTGACGCAGCTCCTGCTTGAACAGACGGCCCAGCACCGGGATGTCGCCTAGCCATGGCACTTGCTCCTTTTGGTAGGTCTTCTCGCGCTCGTAGACGCCGCCCAGCACCACCGTCTCGCCGTTGTCCACCAGCACCGTGGTCTCCACGGAGCGCGTGTCCACCGGCGGCTGACCCAGCACCGCCTGGGTAAAGTCCGGGGCGTCCTTGTTCACCTTGAGGTCCATGATGATGCGGTCGTCCGGGGTGATCTGCGGAGTGACATCCAGTTGCAGGACGGCCTCCTTGAATTGCACGTTGGTTCCCGTGTTGCTCGAGCTTGACTGATAGGGGATTTCCTGACCGACCTTGATGGTCGCCTTGTGGGAATCCGAGGTGATGACCCGCGGGCTGGAGACGATCTCGCCGCGGCCCTCGCGCTGCATCGCGGAGAGCTCGAGCTGCAGCAGGTAGGAGCCGACCTTGCCGATCAGGAAGTTAACCGCGCCCGAGGGTGCCGGCGCGGGGAGGTTGACCAGCAGCGCCTCGGAGCCGGACCCGGCGGGATTATCGATGCCCGTGTTGTAGGGCAGTCCCGAATAGGTCGGCTGAGGATTCGGTGCCGGCTGCCCGTTCGCCGGGTTCCATGCGTTCATGAACGGTCCCTTGTTGATGCCGTAGGTGCCGGGGAGATTCCCGGGGCGCCCGCCGGCGACCATCAGCTCGTGGCCGCCGGTCGCGCCCATCGAGGTCGAAAGCCCGAAGCGCACGCCCAGATCGCGGGCGAAGTCGTTATTCGCGATCACGATTCGCGACTCGATCATGACCTGGCGCACGGGAATGTCGAGTCGCTCGACGATGCTGCGCACGTCCGCGAGCTTGGAGGTTGTGTCTTGGACCAGCAGCGTATTGGTGCGGGTGTCGACGCTGACATTGCCGCGCTCCGAGAGCAGCCTGTTCTCACCTTGCTTGAGCAGGGCCATCAGATCGGAGGCCTTGGCATAGTTGACCTGGATGAACTCGGAGCGCAACGGCTCCAGCTCCTCGAGCTTCTGCTGGGACTGCAGCACGAGCTGCTCCTGGGCCGCGATCTCCTCGGTGGGTGCGATCATGATCACGTTGCCGGCCTCGCGCTTGGATAGACCCTTGGTCTTGAGGATGATGTCGAGCGCCTGATCCCAAGGGACGTTCTTGAGCCGCAAGGTGATATTGCCGCGCACCGTGTCGCTCGCCACCAGATTGAGTCCGGTGAAGTCGGCGAGCAGCTGCAGCACCGCGCGCACCTCGATGTCCTGGAAATTAAGCGACAGGCGATCACCGGCATAGGCCGCCCGATCGCGCCCCGATGGCTGCTTCGCGGCCTGAGACTTGGGCCGAAATTCGAGGGTGAACTGATCATCGGTCTGATAGGCGCGCTGCTCAAAGGCGCTGCCGGTCTGGATGTCGACCGCCACATTGTTGCCGCTGGGCTTGGACTCCACGGAAACCACCGGCGTCGCGAAATCGCCCACGTCGAGTCGGCGAAACAGGCGCTGGGGCAACGAGGTATCGTACAGGTCCACCAGTACGTGACTCCCCTGCTCGCGCACCGCCACCCGGGTATCCGCGCTGGGAAGCTTGATCTCAACCCGACCCTCGCCGTCCTCGCCGCGGCGGAAGTCGATATCTCGCACGGAGGGACCCGCGGCGACGGGTTGCGGCGGGGGGCTCTTGCGGGTGATCGGTGGCGAATCGGCCAAGGGGGCGTCCGGCGGCACGTCCGACG
>JBGSTR010000092.1:0-3783 GCA_041736365.1 Chromatiaceae bacterium
GAGCACCTGACCCGGCTCCACCCGATCACCCTCCTGCACCAGGAGCTCGGACACCCGCTCGCTGGCCGCGAAGGCGAGATTGACCTCGCGGATATCGATGTTGCCGAACAGACTGAGCGCGGTACGCGACTGGGGCGACTCCGCGGTTTGCCGCCACCAGTAGTAGCCGCCGGCGAGCACGGCGGCCAGGAGCGGCACTAGAATCAGCGGTTTCTTGCTCATCGCCCGTCATCCAATCGTTCGCATCGCCGAGACCAGGATTCCGCGGCTCGCGATCCGGATCGGCTCGCCGGCACGCGGGGACCGGGCGCGCCGCGCCCGGATCAGTCCGACTCGGCGTACATGGGCCGGTCGTCCACCAGGTTGAGCCAGCCCTTGACCACCCGGTAGAGGGTCCAGAAATAGACGACGCCCCAGATCACCCAGCCGATCAGAATCCAGATGGTCGCCCAGCCCACCAGCGACCACAACAATTGGAACCAGAAGGTTCGGATTTGCCAGACGAAATGCGACTCGACCCAGGTGCCGCGGGCATCGCCGAGACGCAGGTAGTTGATGATCACCCCGATGATCGAGGTCACACCCAAGAGGAAGGAGAGGGCCTGCAGCAGGTAGACCAGGCTGGCGAGCGACTTCAGTGAATCACCGCGGTTGCCGCCGCTCGCGTCCGCGTTCCAGCCGTCGCGGGGATCGTCAGAAGCCATCGTTATCCACCCCCGAGCGCATTACCAGGGCCGATATTCCAGACCGGGTATGGACTTGCGATCGAACACAACGGGCATCTGCCGCATGAAGTCCTCGAGCTCGCCGCGACTCATGTGGCGTCCGTAGGAGGCCCTGGCCGCGTCCATGGGGAGCTCTACCCAGTAACCGGTCGAGTCTTGCGTCGCGACCAGGATCTGCAGGGTGTTGTCCCGGGGGTCGATGATGCCGAGGAAATCGTCCTCGCTTTGGAGGCGCGGCAGCAACTGCTCGCGGATGGTCGACGCGCTCATCGCGACGGCGCTTGCCGAGGAAACGGCCTCTCCGGAACGGTCGAATAGATAAAACACTCGGTAATGCATGATCATCCAAACGCTGTCGTTGACCGCGGTCACGGCCGGGTCGATCCCGCTCCGGAGTCGGGGCCGCAACCGGGGGTTCCCGTTCTCCGAGATCCGCGTACGCGGCGAGGATGCGTCCCAAGCCGCGTGCTATTATCGCGCGCGCCCGGAACCTTGCCACCTATGCCCTACCAGCCGCCGCAGGTGAGATCCAATCCGCCGGGGGGGCTCCGGTAATCGGCTACTATGCCACAACCCGGGCGTTCGCGAGCCTCTGCCGGCGCCCGGGTCCTGAACGCCGTTCCCCGGCACGTTTGCCCGCGACCTTCAACCACCCACCAGCCACGACCGATCGCCGTCTGAAATGAAGAAACCAAACCTACCGGATCTCGCCGGATTTCCAGCGTCCCGGCTCGATCATGCGCGGCGCCATCGGCACCGAGCGCCACAACCGATGCGCGGGGCTTGGCTCCTCGCACTGGGTCTGTTGGTGCTGCCGTTCGCAAGCGCGGCGCCGACGCGCAGCGCGGCCTACACGCCGGAGATTCGCTCCGCAGCGGCGCTGGTGGTCGACGCCGAGGGGAACCGGCTCTACGCCAAGCACAGCCGCGATATCAAACCGATCGCCTCGGTCACCAAGCTTATGACCGCGATGGTGGTGCTCGACGCGGGCGTCGATCTGAACGAACCGATCGCCATCACCGATCGGGATCGCGACACGCTGCGACACAGCCACTCCCGTCTGCGTACCAACGAGGCGGTTCTGCCGCGCTCGCAGATGCTGACGATCGCCCTGATGTCATCGGAAAATCGCGCGGCGTCGGCGCTCGGGCGCACCACCTTCCGCGGCGGGACCCCGGAGTTTGTCCAGGCGATGAACCGCAAGGCCGCCACGCTCGGCATGACCGATACCCACTATGCGGATGCGACCGGACTCGACGGCAACAATCGCTCCGACGCCGAGGACCTGCTGGTCCTGCTGCGGGCCGCCTCCCGGTATCCGCTGATCCGCGAGGCCACCACGCGCACGTCCTTCGTGGTCTACCCCTACCGCAACCGCGGGGCGGTCGAGTATCGCAATACCAACCCCCTGGTCAAGAACGCGGACTGGCGGGTCGGTCTAAGCAAGACGGGCTACGTGGACGAGGCCGGACATTGTTTGGTGATGCAGGCGGAGATCTCGGGTCAGCCGCTCTATTTCGTGCTGCTCGACTCGGTCGGCAAGCTCACACCGGTAGGCGATTCGAATCGGCTGCGCAAATGGATCGAGGCCGGATTCCGCAAGCCGGCGGCCGATTCGGAGTGACCCCCGAGAAGCGCCGGATTGCTGTATGTTGCCGGGCATGAGCGAACAATTTGCAGACTTCCTACTCGCCGACCCGCTCCTGCGCGGTCTAGAGCGCGAGGGCTACGAGCGGCCGACACCGGTCCAAGAGCGGGTCATTCCCGCGGCCATGGAGGGGGCGGATCTGCTGGTCTGCGCCGCCACCGGGTCGGGCAAGACCGCCGCCTTTCTGTTGCCGATCATGCAGCGCTTTCTCGACGCCCGCGCCGCTCCCGATGGGGGCACCCGGGCGCTGATTCTGGTGCCGACCCGCGAGCTTGCCCGCCAAATCCAAGTTCATTTCCTGCGGCTCGGAAGCTACACGCGGATCACCGCCGGGGTGATCACCGGCGGTGAGCCGAAGGGCCGCCAAGTCGCGACGCTGCGCCGGAACCCGGAGATCCTGGTGGCGACCCCGGGGCGGCTGCTCGAGCACCTGGGCGACGGCGAGGCGCAGCTCGGAGACCTCGAGGTCCTGGTCTTGGACGAGGCGGACCGAATGCTCGACATGGGCTTCGCCGAGGACGTGCTGGCCATCATCGGTCACTGTGCGGCGGCGCGTCAGTCGCTCCTGTTCTCCGCCACCCTGCACCACCGGGGGTTGGGCGGAATCACCGAGCGGGTGCTGCGCGATCCGCAAACCCTGCTGGTGGACCCGGTGCGCGAGCCGCACCCGGATATCGAGCACGGCATCCTGCTCGGCGACGACGCGGCGCACAAGGAACGCCTGTTGCTGTGGCTGCTGCAAAACGAGACCTACGCCAAGGCGCTGGTCTTCACCAACACCCGCGAGGGCGCGGTGGCCGCCGGCAACCGCTTGATCGGCAGTGGGCTGCGCACCGGAATCCTCCACGGCGAGCTCGATCAGCGCGAGCGCAATCGGATCATGGGTCTGCTCCACGGCGGGCAGATCGCCATCCTGGTGGCCACCGACCTGGCCGCGCGCGGACTCGATGTCCCAGGCATCGATCTGGTGATCAATCTCGACGTACCCCGCAGCGGCGACGACTACCTGCACCGCAGCGGGCGCACCGGACGCGCCGGGGAGCGCGGCATCGCCCTCTCGTTGGTCGTCCCCAACGAGTGGAACCGCATGGAGAGCATCGTGCGCTACCTGGGGCTCGCGGTCACAAACCGTT
This sequence comes from Chromatiaceae bacterium, assembly GCA_041736365.1. Classification (GTDB taxonomy): domain Bacteria; phylum Pseudomonadota; class Gammaproteobacteria; order Chromatiales; family Chromatiaceae; genus JBGSTR01. The sequence continues at coordinate 3,507 of JBGSTR010000092.1, forward strand.
CGATCCCGGGAATGGAGCCCAAGTCCTCGGGACCGCCCAAGCGCAAGGGTCCGCGCAAGTCCGCCGGCCCGCGTAAGGACGCGCCCGCAAAGAAAGTCGAGGCGAAGGTGAAGGACCGCGCCAGGGATCGCAAGAACATCGGGAAACGGCGCAAGCCGACCACCGGCAGCGGCGTCGAGGCTGGGTTTGCCCCGCCGAAGAAGACGCGCGACGAATAGCGTAGGCCGAACGTGCGGCGGGGTTTCGACCGCCGCTAGCCGGGGCGGCGCCCCTTGCG
>JBGSTR010000132.1:0-2270 GCA_041736365.1 Chromatiaceae bacterium
TGTGTGCTGATTGGCCCGAGGTTCTGCGAGGCCGCGGCGGCGCTCTCGGAGGCGGGCGAGGAGGGCACGCGGACGATCGCTCGCGAATGGTCGGACGCACTGCCCGGCCAGGTGGCGGCGTTGCTTGAGCCAGGTGATGTAGTCCTCCTCAAGGGCTCTCGCGACATGGCCCTTGAGCGACTGCTGCCGGCCATCGAGCGTCGTTTTGGTCCGCCCTGATTGCCCCGCCCGCGAGACGCGTCCGCAGTGCTCGAATCATCAACCCCTTAAAGGCATATGATCAGCGTCTGCCTAGCGTATCTCCTCGATCGCGAATTTCTTCTCCATGATCTCCGGTCGGATCAGCGCGTAGCCCTGTAGCTGCCAATGGGCCAGCTCGGTGATTGCGGAAGGCGCGACCTCGATGAAGTCGTAGAAGTCGTCGAGTTTGTAGCCAAAGTCCTCGGCGGCCAGCCCGCACACCCGGAACTTCACGCCGAGGTCCGCGTAATAGCGCATGCGCTCGACGGCCTCGCCGTACCGCTCGTAGTTGTGCTTGACCGTCGCGACGATTTCGGTTCCGTGGATGAGCACGATCAGATTCAGCGACTCCGGGGCGTAGCCGTAGGGCTCGGCCATCAGCGGATTGAGCAGTGAACGAATCCAGTAGAGCGCACTGTCGATCTTGGCCGGGTCGTCGAAATAGAAGTCGAAGAGCACCTTTTGCTCGCCGTAGGGGGTTTGGACGCGGGTGCCCTCGGCACGCGTGATCGCGCTCGCGGCGAGCAAGGCGAGCACCGGCAGCAGGACCCGGAGCGCCCCTGCCCGCGAGAACCGCCGAGCTGCGACAGGGCCGATGGATCGGCTGGCGACCCGGTTGGAATCGGCCCGCGGGGTGTTGGACATGAAATCGCTCCTGTGACGAATGCGCCGGTCGGCGGATTCGAAAGCCTCGGCCGGACCCGCCAGATCGCCGTCGCGCCGCGCTCAGTTAGGCTGGGGGTGCCTCGGGGTGATCTCAATGGAATGCGGGTGAGTGGACGGTCCGACGGGTGCCGCAATCGCGCGCCCCGCGGCTCACAGGAAGCGCCATCGGCTAAACATCGCCGCCTGACCGCACGGGTCGCCGGAGGCGTCGATCAGGTTCCAAACCGTGGCCCCTTCGATCAGGAAGCGGCGGCCGGCGCTGGAAATCCGTACTCCCGAGTAGTCGTCGATGAACCCGTGGGCGGCGACCCGTGCCAGCAGGCGTGCGCGTTCGTCCCGGTTGGGTGCCTCGGCCGTGAAACGCGAAGGCATGATGATCAGCCGCGGCCAGTCCAACTCGAACAGATCGAGCACCGTCCGGTTGCCGTAGGTCAGGATCGGGTCTGGCGCCGCTTCGTGGGAGAGCAGGGCGAAGGGAGCTTCGAACAGGGCTCGCGCGGCGGCGGCATCGCTCAGGCTCGGGTTGACGAGGTCGCGCCCGGTCAACCGCCGGTAGCTGGTCCACAGCAGGCGGGCGTGGTCGAGCAAGAAGCGATTCGATTCGCCGGGCTGCGTGTCGCGTGCATCTGAATGGCTCATGGGTTGAGCTCGCGGCGATTGCGGATCGACAGGGTCAGTATTTGAGCCTCCGGTCGGATAGGCTAATGTGCGGCCCCTGCGCACGGGGCCGCAATGAGCGAGCGACGATGGCAGATTTTCGGACTCATCTCAACGGCGGGATACTCGTTAGCGGCGGCAGTGTGTTGGCGCTGCACGGGCTCGGCTTGGCCAGTGATCGGCAGACCTTGGCCCTGTTCGCGCTCGGTGTGGCCGGCAGCCTGCTGCCCGACATCGATGCCGACGCCTCCGCGCCGCTGCGCGCCTTTTTCGGCGTGCTGGGCGTCGGCCTCGCATTCGTGTTGACATTGCCGCTGGCCGGCGAGCTGCCCCTGTGGGGGCTGGCGGCGGCTTGGTGCACGGTATTGTTTTCGGTGCGGGTGGCGCTCTATGAGCTGTTCACTCGCTTCACCGTCCATCGCGGCATCTGGCATTCCTGGCTCGCGATCGCGTTCGCGGCGCTCGCCACGGTGAACATCGGCGCCTGGCTTCTTCAGGCACCCGCGTCGACTGCCTGGACGGCCGGCTTGATGGTGGGTATCGGCTATCTGACGCACCTCTGTCTGGATGAGATGTACAGCGTCGATCTGCTCAACACCCGGGTGAAGCGCTCCTTCGGCACCGCGCTGAAGCCCTTCAGCTTGGCCGACCCGGCCGCGAGCCTGGCGATGGCCGCGGCGGTCGGCGTCCTGCTCTGGCTGGCACCC
>JBGSTR010000144.1:0-3551 GCA_041736365.1 Chromatiaceae bacterium
GGCCTCGCGCCCGTCGTCGAGCATTACCCGCATGCGGGTGCGGCTGCGTTGCTCGAAGGTCAGGCTGAGCGTGACCGCCGTGTCGGGCGGAATCTCGATCTTGCGAACGAAGCGGATCATGGTGCGAGCTTAACAGTTTGCCGCCGGCCGGACGCGCGGGGCTCGCAACCCGCAAGACCCTTTTCCCGCGGGCTGCTTAGCGCCGTCGGCTCCGGGCAGCCGCTCGCCGAGGAGACGCGAATCAAATGCGTTCCGGAATTTGACCCGCTCGCGCTTCGAGAGGCGCGACTCCCGGTCCGCTCCATCTTCTTGTGTTCAACACGCTTGAAGATTCCGGGCCATCCCTGGCCCCGACGGGAAACGCGAACAATCAGCGTTCGCTAACGCTTCCCTAGAGCTTGTTCTCGTGGCACATCCGGCAGGTCACGGGCTGCCCCTTGGCGAGGCGAACGGTTACGTTGTTGCCCCCACCACCGGGGCACAGGGTGCCGCCGTCACACTCGGAGACGACGAAGGCGCGGTCGGTCGCCGCGCGCGACAGCACGGTGCCTTCCCCGCCAAGCCCGTGGCAACCCCGACAGTTGTCCCGTTCGCGTTCGGCCAGCCCCTCGTGGCGATTGGCGAACGACGAGCCGCCCACCGGATGCATGCCGTGAGGGCCGTCCAGGGTGGAGCCCAGATCGCCCTCGTGGCAGGTGGCGCATTCGATGATGGTGCCCACGTGACCCTGCAGGTCGGTCGCGGTCTTGTTGTCGTTGGCCCGCGGGTTGGCATTGGGCCAGATCGCATGGGTGCTGCCGTGGCAGCCCTCGCAGCTCAGCCCACCGTGGCCCTTGTCGCTGCCGTCGTCGCCGCCGGATAGGCGAAACAGGGGCAGGTTCGCGCCGAATCGAGAGGCGGTGAAATCGTAGAGTGTCAGGAAGTCGTCGCCGCCCCCGGAAACATGCTCGGCCATGGGGTAGGCCTGCGCCAGACGCAATCCGTCTCGGTTGCCCGAGGTGTCGGTAACGTGGAATACCGCATCGCTCAGCGTTCCAAACGAGATCAGGTCGCGAACCTGGATCGCGTCACCCACGTGACAGGACTGGCAGGTCGGCTCGTCGGCCCAGGGCACGCGCCGGCCGTAGTCGGCGACGCCGGGTCGCGAGGGAAATACAACGCTAAAGTCGTTGCCTACCTGACTCGCCTGGCCGTGACAGTCCTGACACACGATGCCGGCACCGCCCATGGCGCCGCGCAGGCACTTGGTACGCTTGCCCGGATGGCAGTTGTAACAGGTCTCTGCGAGGACTTGATCCTGCTCAGCGGGACCGCGCGCACCGGCGGGCGGCATGATCGGGAACAGGTTGGCGAAGGCGCCGTCCGGATCGTTCACCCGATCGGTACGCAGGCTCGCGTGGAAGGCGTGCATCGCGCGCGACATGCTCACGTGACGCGTCTGCTCCCGGCCGTTGTCGTCGCTCGGGCCGAGCTGAGCAAGGTCCAAGGCCGTCGAATAGTGGCAACGGGCGCAGCTCACCGTTCGCTCCCCGTCGAGGGTCGTGCCGTGCCTCGCGTCGTGCAAACGCAAGATATTGATCTTCGAAGCATTCAGCGCGATCTGCTCGGGCGTCTCACCGGGTACGAAATTGGGATCGGTGGAGTTTGCCGTGTCCATATTGGCCCGGGTGATAAACACGGCCCCACGGTTGTAGTAATGAGCCGTGTCGCTGCAAGGGATACCGAGCGCGAGACTGTTGCAAACCTCCTGCTCCAAGTGGCAGCCCTGGCAGTCCGCCTCGGAGGCGACCGGTACTACGGTGTCCACTTGCGCCAACAGGTCGCCCGCCGTGTTTCTGGCCTGAATCTGCATCAGCGGATAGGGGTTGCCGCGCCCCTGATCATCGATCGGCAAGATCGGTATACCTTCGGCCGTGAAGCGCCGGAAGTTTTCGGCGACGAATCCGAATGGGAAGTCCGGCTTCCAATCGAGGTTGAAGTCACCGACGAAGAAGGGATAGTTCTCCGCGTATCCGCGGAATGGCTGCGGTTGGTTGCCAATATAGGGCGCGTCGACCCCGGGCATGGCCGCCTGTTCCGCGCTCAGCACGCCGTCCAGCAAATAAAGGCGTTCCAGGTCCGGCGCCGGCAGTCCGACATCGGGCTCGAACGGAAAGCTGCTCAGTAAGCCGGGCGGATAGAGTCGCTCATACGCGGAGAACCCCAAGGGATCCGTATCGATCTGCCAAAAATTGGTCTTGAAGACAGCGGGCGACAGCTTGTTTTGGGAGGTGCTGTTTACTGACGTAGTGGTGCTCGGCGCCGCGCCGATCACATTCGGGTCGATGATATTGGAGGTGGTCGCCTGATAGGTTACGACGACGCCATCCGCCGGAGAAAGCAATTGCGGGGTGGCCGATCGCGCCACGACCTGGGCATGGAGCACATTGAACGGAGGCAGGATACTGAAAATTCGGTAGTCCTGATCCGCGCAATGCATCCCGAGGTCATTGTTTGCGAGCACCACGTAGTTGGCGCCCGGCTGTAAGCCTCCACCTCCACCTCCACCTCCCCCGCCGTTGCCGCCCCCGCCGGGCTGACCCACGCCTCCGGACCCGCCGGACCCGCCGCTGACCGTCACAGACCCGGACCCGCCACCACCCTGTAGGCAACCGGCAAGAAGAGCAACTGCGCACAGGATCGTGGCCAGTCGTCGGCCCCCCATTCGATGCTGCTGAATGATGTGTGCCATACCGAATCTGCCTCGTGATGCAAATATTGGGAATCAGTGGCTGGATACGGCGTTGCCGTAACCCGATGCGGCTATCGTGCTTGCACCGCAGTCCGACCCGTAGATCGGTGATGACCGAATCGCCACATTCGATCGTGCCCCGTGTCGCGGAAGGGGATCATTGGCGAGCATCGATTGGTGGATGCCCTCTACGCGTGACGCAACTGCTCGGCCGAAGAGTAGGATCCGCAAGCTTAACGGCGTCCATTCGCCCGTGCAAATCTTACATTCGATACCTGGTTTTCCATTCGAAAGACCGCTGCCGTTTCCGTGCGGCCTGGCGCAGGATCGCCCAAAGGAGCCGTTGGCCGAATGGACCCAATCGGCCGTGCCGGATGCGCCGGCTCAGGGTTGGAGCCGAACTACGGTGCCGTCTTCGGTCTGGAGGTCCAACACCGGCGACTCGCCGCGGCGCGGATAGACTTGAACGTCGCCGCCGCCGAGTCGCACCTCCACCCGGGTCCATTTGTCCGCCACGATGCCGACCGCAAGCTGGGTGTCCTTCTCCGTGAACCGGCCGCGGTGCGTCAGCCGATAGGTGACCACGCCGTCCGCGGCGGAGGTGCTGTGCTCGACCCGGCTGCCGGGCAGGCCGAAGCCCCGCGCCTTGAGCATCAGCACGGCGCTGCGCTCCTCCCCGCCCGGCCAGAAGAGCACCACGTCCGCTTGATCGGCGATGATCCGCAGGACCCGCGGCTCCGGGTCGAACTCGCCGGGCCGGATCAGCTCGCGGTCGTTCAGATTCACCGGGGTCGCGGACAGCACCAGCGCGATCATCGCC
>JBGSTR010000201.1:0-8177 GCA_041736365.1 Chromatiaceae bacterium
CATGGTCGGGTCCCCGCGCGCCGGCGGCTCGTGCCGTAGACCCTCGGCTGAGTCACCGACGCGATCAGGGGCGAGGCCGCATTCGCCAACAGGATGGCATACATGACGCCCTCGGTGAGGCCGCCGAACAAGCGGATGATCACCGTCACCACGCCGATGAAGGCACCGTAGACCAGCGCACCCCAGGGCGTCACCGGCGAGGCCACCATGTCGCTCGCCATGAACCAGGCACCAAGCATGAGCCCCCCGGAAAACAGCACGAACCAGGGCGACGGAAAGACGCTGGCGTCGTGCAGCCAAAACGGCAGCACGGTAAGCGCCGCGCCCGCCATCACGCCCACCGGGATACGCCAGTCGAGCATGCGGCGAAAGGCGAGGTAGAGCCCGCAGAGCAGGATCAGCAGTGCCGAGGTCTCGCCCGCCGAGCCGGTAACCATGCCGGTCAACAGGTCTAGGCTGCTCACCTCGATATGTTGGAACTTCTGCATCGCCAGAGGCGTCGCGCCGGAGAAGGCATCGACATGCAGACCCGCGATCCAGTCGGCAACCGGAATCGGCTGCATCAGGGGCGGTGTCAGCGTCGACGGGATCAGCTCGGCAAATCGTCCCGGGGCGAAGGCCGGCGTCCAGGTCGTGATCGCCACCGGGAAGGCCGCCTGAACGAAGGCGCGGCCCACAAGCGCGGGGTTCATGACGTTGAAGCCGAGTCCCCCGAACAGGGCCTTGCCAAGGCCTACCCCGACGAAGGCGGCCACCGCCGCCATCCACAGCGGGAATCCCGGGGGCAGGGTCAAGCCAAGCAAAATGCCGGTGATGACCACGCTCCAGTCGCGCAGGGTATTGCCGCGACCGGACAGGCGCGCGAACAGCAGCTCGGTACCCATGGCCGCGAGGGTGGTGGTGATCAGCAGCAGCAGGGCGCTGAGACCAAACTGATAGACCGCGAAGGCGCAGATGGGAAGCAACGCGAACACCACGTTGCGCATGATCTGGTCCACCGACAGCGCCCGCTTGAGGTGGGGTGAGGTGCGAATTTCCATGCTTTTGGCCACCGCGACTAGGCCCCCGCCTCGCGGTTGATCGACTTGGCGATGCGGAAGTACTGGGTGAGCGGAATGTTCGACGGGCACACGTAGGCGCAGGACCCGCACTCGAAGCACTGATCCAGGTAAAAGTCGCTGGCCATGCGTGCGTAGGCCCTGGTCTGCGCCAACTGACCCAGCATCGAGGGGTTCAGGTTGACCGGGCAGGCCTCCAGGCACGCCGAGCATTTGATGCAGGGAAAGACTTCCCTGTTGACGAGGTCGGGGTCGGTGCGCTCGAGCACCACGACGCCGGAAACCGCCTTGGTGACCGGCACGTCCAGCGACGCCACCGACATACCCATCATGGGACCGCCGAGGATGACCTCGCCGGCCTCCGCGGTGGTGCCGACCTTGGCCAACAGGAAGCGCAGCGGTGTCCCGATCGGGACCAGATAGTTCCCGGGACGCTTCACCCCGGGACCGCTGACGGTGACCACCCGCTCGACCAGACCGCGACCCGCCGGCAGCAGCTCGCCCATCTGGGCCAGCGTCCCGACGTTGTAAACCGCTACCCCGATGTGGGCCGGCAGACCACCGAGCGGGACCTCGCGGCCAAGCAGGCTCTTGATGAGCATCTTCTCGGCCCCCTGGGGGTATTTGGTCTCGACCGCCTCCACGCTGATCGTGCCGAGCGCGGGCAGCGCGGCGCGCAGGTGTGAAACCGCATCGAGCTTGTTGTCCTCGACGCCAATCACGGCCCGCTTGGCGCCGGTGGCCTTAAGCGCGATCTCGATCCCGGCGATCAGCTCGGCGGTGCGCTCCAGCATCACCCGGTGATCGCAAGTGAGATAGGGCTCGCACTCGCAACCGTTGACTACCAGGGTGTCGATGGTGGAGCCCTGGGGCGGACGCATCTTTACGTGGCTCGGAAAGGCGGCGCCACCGAGCCCGACCAAACCGGCGTCCTGAACCGCGGCGATGATCTCGTCAAGCTCCAGCGCGCTCGGATCGCGCTGCATGCCGTAGAGCACTTCCTGGGTGGCCGCCTCGTAGACCTTGAGGAAGATCGCGCGCGTCCTTGGCCCCTCCGCGCTCGGGGAGAGATCGATGGCGCGGATGATCCCGGTGGCCGGCGCGTGCATCGGTACCGAGAGAAAACCGTCAGCCGTGGCGATGGGCTCCCCCCGCACCACCTCCTGCCCGATCTTCACCCCGGGCAGCGCCGGCCGGCCCCGATGCTGGGCGAGCGGAATTACCAGCTCGGGCGCGAACGCCAAGCGCCGGATCGGCTTGGCCGCGGTTTGCTCCTTGTGCTCCTCGGGATGGATCCCGTGGGGGAAGGTCTTGCCCGAACTGAAGATGCTCAATAGGCCCATGGGGTTCTCGGTTCGTTGGCTCTCGGGTTTCGGCTATCGGCTCTGGGCCTCAGCCCCGGCTATTCCTTGGCCGGAGACTGGAGGCTGACTGCGCGTCGCGGTCCCCTACTGATACTTCTCCGCCCGCTTCACCAGCTTGGCCACGTCCTTTTCCGTCGCGTTCCAGGGCGTTCCGGGATGGATGCATCCGGCGGTGCACTTCTCCGCGGCCTTGACGATGTCCTTGTAGGGACCGCCCTTGGGGTCGACGACGATGGCCTGCTTCTGGTCGTTGTAGGCGAAGATCCGGGGGTTGATGAGCATGCACTCGTCGCAGGCGGTGCACTCGGGCGACTCGACCCAGACCGCCTCCCAATTCCCCGCCGAGCCGTTGCCGCCATTCACCGGAGCGACCCCGGCGGATGCACCGCCACCCGCACCGGTGGCCGCGAAGTCGGCCAGCATCGCGGGACTGTCGCCGGTTGCCATGGCGAGCAGGCTCGCGGTGAGCTTCCGGGCCATCTCGACCTTGGCTTGGTTGCGCACGCTCTCCTCGTCGAATACGCGATCCATGCCCACCAATCCCTTGAGCTGCCGCCAGAATTGGCGTCGCTCCTCGCAGGATTGGACCAGCTCTTGGGCGACCATCACCCGCATCAGCCGATTCTTGGCGTCCACGCCCCAGATGAACGGGAACTTACCGTCGCGCTCGTCCGGCTCCATCTCCAGGAGCTCGTACAGGGGCACCATATCGTCGTTCCAGGTCTCCGGCGGGGCCTTGCGGAAGTGCTTGCGGAAGCGACCCTCGGTCATGGCGAAGTCGGCAAAGGTCAGGGGAACGCGCATCCGCGCCTCCTTCCCCGCCTCGTCCTGGTACTTGAGCTCCCAGCCGATCCAGTCCTGATCCAGATCCGGATTGCCCTCGATGGAGCAGCATTCCTCAAAGGTGGTGCCGGCATCCGGATCGAATCGGAACAGCGGATAGGCGCGCGACTCCACGGCGAGCCGGCTCTGGTGCTCCGACATGTCGTCGCCCACGCCGTGCTCCGGCTGGCATACGGCGTAGATGTTGAACAGCGCCGGACGGCGGCTGTTGAGGCCGTCGATATAGCCCTCGAGCAGGTGGGTCATGTGCGACATGGCGCCCTGCAAGACGAAGCTGGAGCGGTGGGCCATGCCGATCAGGCCCATCTCCTTGCGAATCTCGCTCTTGCCCTTGCGCGCCTTGCCGTAGGGACTCATGTCGGCGATCTGGCCGATGAAGCCGGAGGTACAGGCCTGACCGCCGGTGTTGGAGTAGACCTGAGTGTCGAGCACCAGCACCTTGATCGGCATGCCAGACATCAGCGCCCGCGACAGGTTCTGGAAGCCGATGTCGTACATGGCCCCGTCGCCGCCGATGCTCACCACCGGCGGACACAGCAACCATTCCTCTTCCGTGAATTCCTTCCAATTGAAGTAGGTGAAGAACGGCTCGTGCACGGCGGCGCGGTAGTTGCCTTCGAGCTCCAGGCGCGCCTCGCGAATGGCCTTGAACCCCTCCGCCATCTTGCGCATATGGCCTTCGAACAAGCCCAAGGCGACGGACGGCGAGTCCTGGAAAAGATGGCTGGTCCACGGGAACGGGTAGGGATTGAACGGGAAGGTCGAGCCCCACACGGAGGTACAGCCGGTGGCGTTGACAACGCCCATGGCGGCCCGGCCTTGTACGCTCGTGTAATGAGCCTTGAGCTGGCGCAGCCGGCCCAATAGGGCGCTCAAGCGTTTTAGCCAATCGGGATCCACCGGCTGCCCCTTGCGACCCTGATCCAGCTCGGCGGAAAGTCCCGCCAGGGTCAGGTCGGAATCCTTGTGGGCGTCCAGCGCCTTGCCGATGGCCGCGGTGTCGCTGAGGTCCATACTCTGCGCGAGCGTCAGGCGCATGTGGGTTTCGAGGCGCTCGATCAGGTCTTGGATTTCGGCGATGTGACGCTTCACCCGCGGCTGCATCAGCGCGGTGACGGTGGAGGTGAAGAGATGGATGACCGTCTTTTCGCCGCAGCCCATGCAGGCGCCGTCGCCGGAGACCATCGAGCTGTAGGTCGACTTGTCGAGCAGCAGGGTTTCCAGCGCGCCGACCTTCTCGTCGAGGTCGTCGATGCGGATGAAATCCGGGTTGGTGGTCGGCAGGTCGAGCCAGATCTCCCACTTGGACTTCATGTCGGCGATGCCCTGGTCGGTCTGCGGCTCGGCCACCAGCGCGCCGTCGTCGCAGACCTCGATGCATTCCATGCAGCCCTTGCAGGTGTAGGGGTTGACGGTGATGCTGAAGAGTCCGCCGCTGCCCTTCTGCTGCTTCTCGCGGTTGCTCCAGTAGGGTTTGGTCACCGCGAGCTGGAAGTCGCCCAGGGCCGTGAGGAAGAGCGCCATCTCGTTCTCGAGACCGGCCTTCTTGTCGCCGTCGAGCTCGGAATCGGCCAGGGTCTCCAGCACCGCCTGATCGAGCAGGCCGCGCACGTCGGCGCTCTCTCCGGCGCCTTCCAGCAGCTCTCGCAGCCGCTTTTCGACCTTGCGCGTCTCGCGGCGCAGATGCTGAGTCGGCATCCCGCGCTCGACCCGCGCGATGGCGGTGTTGAAGAGATCGGCGACGCTGGAAACCAGACCCGGAATGGCACTGTCCGGGCAGGTCGAGAAGCAGTTGCCGCAGGCGGTGCAGTTCTCCGGCACGAACTTGGGATATTCGAAGCGGATCTGGGTCATGTCCCGGTAGACGCCGGTCGAGGCCGGCATCAGGCTCAGTGCCAGGTACGGATCGGCAAGGTTGTCGCTGCCGCGGCCGCTGGCATAGAAGGACCCGGTCTGCTCCCAGAAACGGTGGACGTCGGAGATGCGTCCCTCGCCCTCCGGCAGTTGTTTGAGCATGATCGGCAGCCCGGCGGGCTTGCGTACCGTGAGCTGACCGATATTGACCGGCTTGTCGACGATCTCCACGATCTCATCGAAGCCACGTCGCACCACGCGCACATTGTCCTGCACCACGCGCTCGCCCTTTTCGCCAAACTTGTGGCGCAGCTGCTCCTCGATCGCATGAAACAGGCCGGCCTCGTCCAGACCTGCGCGCTCCATCAGCGGCGAGGCGGCAAAGAACGCGCCCTGGAACGCATTGCCCTGCATGCGGAACTGCAGCTCGGCGGTCGAGGCCTCCTCGCGGGCGATCTTGAAGCCGTCCACGTAGTAGACGCGGATGCCGTGCTCGAGGATGAACTGCCGCGCCTTGATCGGGAAGCTCGCCCACACCCGATCGGCGCTTTCGAGGCTCGACTGGATGATGAAGACCCCGCCCTTGTCGAGACCGAACAGCGGGTTGGAATGGGTGAATACATTCGGGTCGGGCGACATCACCACGTCCACATAGTGATACTCGCAGTTGAGCCGAATCGGCTCGGGCGCCGCGGAAAGGAAATAGGTGGTCGGCTGCCCCTTCTTCTCGGAGCCGTATTTGGGATTGGCGCGAATGTCGAAACCCAGCAGCTCGAACAGGGTCATGGCCAGGTTCTTGCCCGTGGTCACCGCTCCCCAGCCGCCCACCGAGTGCATGCGCACGGTGATGGCACCCTTGGGCAGCAGATTCGGGTTCTCGCTCCCCTTCAATGACATTGTGGCGGCCTGCGGGTAGGCGTCCTTAAGGGCCTGGAGCCGGATCTCGTCCTTGGGATCCGCCGCCTCGCGCATGAAATCGACCGACAGATAGAAGAACTTCTGCTGCCGGGCGCCGGGCAGCATGTTCTCGATCGCCGCGATCAAGCCCTCGGGCTGCAGGTCGCGCGAGCCCAGGCCATAGCAGCCGGAATAGAGCCGCGGCATGTCGCCCGACCGATAGCTCGCGTAGCCGGGATAGGGAAGGCTTTCGCCCTTGGAGATGTTGCCGTTCTCGATGCACTTGAGAAGCGCGGCGCGCACCTCGCGCATGATCGGCAGATCCTCCGCCAAAGGCTGATCGGTACGTTCGAGCACCGCCACGCCCTGCTTGCCCTTGAGCAGCATGCCGACCAAGTCGCCCGGGAAGGGCCGATACATGGTGAGGTTCACCACGCCCACCTTCAGCTTGCGGGTCTCGCGCAGGTAGTCGGCGACCGCCTCTGCCTGCACGATCATGCTGCCCTGACCGAGGATCAGGTAGTCCGCATCGTCGTTGCGGTAGCCACTCACCCGGTGGTAGCGCCGCCCGGTGAGCGTGTGATATTCGTCCATTGCCGAATCGGCAATGTCCGCGATGTGATCGAAGAAATAGGGCCGCTGGGCCGCCACCGCCTGCATGTAGGCGTCCTGGTTCTGAACCGAGCCGGACAACATGGGCTCGTCCACGTTCCACAGCTCCGGCACGCGCCGGCGGGTTTCGCCGTACACCAGCTTCTGGGCCGGAGTGGGACACTGGATGATGTCCTCCGGGAGACCAAGGTACTCGGCCACCAGCTCGCGCTCGGGGACCTGCAGCGGCTCGATCAAATGGGTGGTGAGGAAACCATCCTGTGCCACCGCCGCGGGGGTCAGCGCCAGCTCCGCGACCTTGCGACCGATCAAGTTGAGATCGGCGGCCTCTTGGGCGTTCTTGCCGAAGATCTGAAAGAACCCCGTGTCGTCGATGCAGTGATAGTCGTCGTGCCCGCAGTGCACGTTCAGGCTCGCCTTGGTGATGGCCCGGCAGCCTACGTTGAGCACGTAGGGCAGGCGCTTGCCGACCGCCGCATAGAGCGACTCGTGCATGAACGCCACACCCTGGGCGGACGAGAAATTGGTCGATCGCAGGCCGGCCATGGACATGCCCGCGGTCACGGCCGCAGCGGCATGCTCGGACTCGGGCTCGATGAAGACCAGTGGTCGGCCGGCGACGTTGATATGACCGCTGGCGGCGGCCTCCGCCCAATATTCGCCCATCTGCGTCGAGGGCGTGATGGGATAGGCACCCGCGGCATCGGATGCCTCGCGCTCGCACATGATGACGGCGCCGTTGCCGTCCATCGCCATGCGAACGCCGGGATACTTGAAGGTCTTCTCGTCTTTCTTTCCGAACATGGCCGTCTGTTCCTCGGGCGTGGATCTCTTTACGGAGACGCTGATCAAGTGCCTTACCGGCATCCATTCGGCTCGCGGTCCGAGAGGCGCGACTCTCGGACCGCTCGCATCGCTTGAAATGCCGAGCCATCCCGGCTCGGACGGGAAACGCCGGACATCAGCGTATCCCCAAGTCGCGGCGCGCCGTTTCGGCGACTCGCCGCTCCAATCACACTCTTCGCGCGCCTACCAAACCGACAACGCCGGCGCGAACCGACGTCAGCGCATGGGTAGGGGCTCCTTGCGGACCACCTTCCTCGCATCCCTGCCGCGCTCCGCACGCCCGCCTTTTTCGAGCCAGACGATCGCACCGGTGGGACAGCGCTCGATCGCAACTCGCGAGGCGAGGTCGTTCTTTGCATAGTCGATCACGGCAAGATTGGCATCGATCGTGATCAGGCCCTCGGGTGAGTCCTGCGCACAGCGTGCGCAGGCGGTGCAGATCACCGCGCATTGATCCTCGGCGGTCTCGCCGATCTCGCGGTTGTTGCACGCCACCCACAGGCGGTGGCTCTCGGGGTGAATACTGAACAGGTCCTTGGGGCATGCGTCGACGCAATCGCCGCAGGCGGTGCACTCGGCGTCGGTGACCACCGGCAAGCCATGTCGGTTCATGGTGATGGCGTCGAAGGTGCAGGCTTCCTCGCAGTCGCCGAGTCCCAGGCAGCCCCATGCGCAGCCCTTGCCGCCGCCCGCCACCAGGGCG
>JBGSTR010000222.1:0-1741 GCA_041736365.1 Chromatiaceae bacterium
CCACCGCGGCTGTGATCCAGCCCGCGCGTGGACGGGCAGGCACCGGACCGTTGAGCGGACCGCCCAAGACCCGTGGCAAACCGACCCCGCAAAGGGCCGGGCGCCGCGGCGTGAGCACGGAACAATATGAAAAGAATGCTGATCAACGCGACTCAGCCGGAAGAGTTGCGCGTCGCGACCGTTGACGGTCAACTTCTCTACAACCTCGATATCGAATCCCCCGGCCGCGAGCAGAAGAAGGCCAACATCTACAAAGGCACGATCACCCGGGTCGAGCCAAGCCTGGAGGCGGCATTCGTCGACTACGGGGCCGAACGCCACGGCTTCCTACCGCTGAAAGAGATCTCACGTATCTATTTCGAGCCCGATACGGCAAAGCCCGGGACGCGCATCAACATCAAGGAGGTGGTCCGCGAGGGCCGCCAAGTGGTCGTCCAGATCGACAAGGAAGAGCGCGGCAATAAAGGCGCCGCGCTGACCACCTTCATCTCGCTGGCGGGACGCTATCTGGTGCTGATGCCCAACAATCCGCGCGCCGGCGGGGTATCGCGGCGGATCGAGGGTACCGACCGCAGCGAGCTGCGCGATGCCATGAGTCAGCTCGAGATCCCCGAGGATATGGGCCTGATCGTCCGCACCGCCGGGGTCGGGAAGAACGTCGAGGAGCTGCAATGGGACCTCGACTACCTGCTGCAGCTCTGGAAGGCGATCGAGACCTCCGGGCAGGAGCGCAAGGCGCCGTTCCTGATCTACCAGGAGAGCGACGTCATTATTCGTTCGATTCGCGACTATCTGCGGGTCGATATCGGCGAGATCGTGATCGACGACCAGGCGGTCTACGATCGCGCCGAGCAGTTCATGCAGCAGGTCATGCCGAACAACCTGAAGAAGCTGCGGCTGTATCAGGACGAGGTGCCCCTGTTCACCCGCTACCAGATCGAGAGCCAGATCGAGTCGGTGTTCCAACGCGAGGTGCGCCTGCCCTCGGGCGGCTCGGTGGTGATCGACCACACCGAGGCCCTGACCTCCGTCGACATCAACTCGGCGCGCGCCACCAAGGGCGCCGACATCGAGGAGACCGCGCTCAACACCAACCTGGAAGCGGCGGACGAGATCGCGCGCCAGTTGCGTCTGCGCGACCTCGGCGGGTTGTTCGTGATCGATTTCATCGACATGACGCCGCCGAAGAACCAGCGCGAGGTCGAGAATCGGCTACGCGACGCACTTAAGCAGGATCGCGCCCGGGTTCAGGTGGCACGCATCTCGCGCTTTGGGCTGCTGGAGATGTCGCGCCAGCGGCTGCGTCCTTCTCTGGGCGAATCGAGCCAGCAGGTCTGCCCGCGCTGCAAGGGCCAAGGCGCGATCCGCGGCGTCGAGTCACTCGCATTGTCGATCCTGCGCATCATCGAAGAGGAGGCGATGAAGGACAGCACCCAGCGCATCGTGGCGCAGCTGCCCGTAAGCGTCGCCACCTTCCTGTTGAACGAAAAGCGTCGCGGAATCCTCGATATCGAGAGCCGGCAGGAAGTCGAGGTGATCCTGCTGCCCAACGAGCACATCGAGACGCCGGACTACCGGATCGAGCGCGTACGCCTGCAGGACGTCCAGCGGCTGCCCAAGGAGCTGCCGAGCTACGAGATGACGGGGCCGCTGGAGGCGCCCGCCAGCCCCTATACCCGCCCCGGCGAGGGCGCGCGGACGGAGGAGCCCGCCGTGAAACAGGTCGCCCCGGCGACCCCGA
>JBGSTR010000225.1:0-2537 GCA_041736365.1 Chromatiaceae bacterium
CCGCCACCGCGGACCTCAACCACAACGGCGCCGGGGACCGCGCGCCGATAGAGTACGCAGCCGAATTCGGGCATGCGCCGCAGCAGGGACGCTTCGCCGACGATGCCGCCCAGTCGCTCTCCGAGACCGGCGGCGATGAGCGCGAGCTGATCTCGAGGGGGAGCGCCGCGATCGAGGTCTAGGAAGAACCGAAACCGCGCCGGAGTCTCGGCTACATGGGACCGAAGGGTTGCGGAATCGAGACCGCGCCAAACCTCTGCAGCGACCAGAACCCCCGGGAAGTGTGCGGCGAAATAAGCCAGCCGCCAGTCCTCCGGCAGGTCGTCCGGGTAAAAGGTATCGCCGGGCCTCGGGGCCCATCCCGCGGGGATGGGTAGGATGCGAGTCGTTGGCGCGATCAATCTCGGCGTATCCTCCGCACCGGGTGCACGGCGGCGTGCCGTAGTGGGAATGATGATCCCGGTTGGTGTATTTTTGCCGCAGCACCGGAACCTTGGGCCCGCCGACGGTTCAGGATTTTGCTCTCGCTGCATCCAGATACCGCTCGGATTTTCACGCTACAGCATGACAGCACGAAGAAGACTCGGGGGCCAGCAGGCCGCATTGGCGTACGGCGAGGCGGAGAAGATCGCGGCATTGGGACGCGCGGTTATCGAGACCGAGACCGCGGCGGTGACGGCACTCGCCGCGCGCATCGGCCCCGAATTCGTCGACGCCTGCCGCTACATGCTGGCCTGCGAGGGCCGAATCATCGTCCTCGGCATGGGCAAATCGGGACACATCGGCGGCAAGATCGCCGCCACTCTGGCCAGCACCGGCACCCCGGCGTTCTTCGTCCATCCGGGCGAGGCGAGTCACGGCGACCTCGGCATGATTACGCCCCGCGACGTGGTTCTGGCGCTATCCAACTCGGGCGAGACCGCGGAGCTGCTGACAATCCTGCCGCTGCTCAAGCGCCTCGGCGTGCCCATGATCTCGATGACCGGCAGGTCCGGCTCTACGCTGGCACGCGAGGCCGACGTGAGCATCGACGTCAGCGTCGCGAGCGAGGCATGTCCGCTGGGTCTGGCGCCGACATCCAGCACCACGGCGGCCCTGGTGATGGGCGACGCGTTGGCCATCGCGCTGCTCGAGAGTCGTGGCTTCACGGCCGAGGATTTCGCGCTCTCCCACCCCGCGGGCAGCCTGGGAAGGCGACTGCTGCTGCACGTGGGCGATATCATGCATCGCGGCGCGGAGGTGCCACTGGTGCCCGTGGGGACATCGCTCCTCGCGACGCTCGAGGAGATGTCGCACAAGGGATTGGGCATGAGCGCGGTGCTCGCCGCCGACGGCACGCTCGCGGGAATCTTTACCGACGGCGATCTGCGGCGCGCCCTGGACCGCGGGGTCGACGTGCATCGCACCCGGATCGATCAAGTGATGACGCCGGATTGCGTAACCGTCGGCGCCGACAGCCTTGCCGCGGAGGCGTTGCGCCTGATGGAGGCGCGATCGATCAATGCCTTGATGGTGCTCGACTCGCAGCGGCGCCCGATCGGGGCACTGAATATGCACGACCTGCTGCGCGCGGGCGTGGTGTGACGAGACAACGGGACTTGGTACGCCTCCAGCGGCGACAATAGCGGCCCAGCGCCGGAGCCCAATTTCGCATTCAGCTCGCCGCGACCGGTCGGCGGCGAGTCCGTTACATCCCTGGGGAGACGAGGACGATGCAGGAGATTCGCGAGCGTGCCGGAAGGATTCGCCTGGTCATTTTCGATGTCGACGGGGTTCTGACGGACGGCAGCCTGTTCCTCGGTGACGACGGCCAGGAGTACAAGGCCTTCAATTCCCGGGACGGCCACGGCATGGTGGTGCTCCAGGACAGCGGGGTTCGACTGGCGGTGATTACCGGTCGCTCCTCGCAGGTGGTGCGGATCCGCATGGAGAGCCTGGGCGTCGATCACGTCTTTCAGGGGTGCCGCGACAAGCTGCCGGCCTACGCCGCGCTCAAGCGCGAATTGGAGCTGGCGGACGAGTCGATCGCCTATGTCGGGGACGACGTCGTCGATCTGCCGATCATGCGGCAGGTGGGTCTCGCGATCGCCGTTGGCGACGCCCACCCGCTGGTACGAGCACATGCGCACTGGTGCACCAGCGCCCACGGCGGGCGCGGCGCCGCGCGTGAGGTGTGCGAGTTGATCCTGGAGGCCCAGGGCAACCTGGACCAGATAACAACCCGCTACCTGTGAGCCGCGATGGCCGCGAGGATTTCCGGTGTGGTCCCAGAAACAGACCCTGCTTGCGCTGCTTTTCGCCGCGATTGGGCTGGCGGCCTGGTGGCAGCTGCGACAGCAGCCGCAAGAGAGCCCACCGGAGGTCACGCGTGAGCGCGAGCCCGACTACGTGGTCATCGATTTCAGCGCCATCGAGACCGACGAGGCCGGCAAGCCGAGTCGCCAACTGGTGGCGGCGGAGCTGCGTCAGTACGTCGCCGAGGACCGCTCGGAGCTCGAGCAGCCGCGCATGAGCGTTTTCCAACCGGACGCGCCGCC
>JBGSTR010000242.1:0-5319 GCA_041736365.1 Chromatiaceae bacterium
CCTCGCGGCGGCTCGAAGCGGTCTACGTAGCCGCCCAAGTCCTTCGCGCCCGTGGCGGGACGCAGCCGCATGGAGACGCCCACGGACGCGAGCAGCGCGGAGAGGTCGAGGTCGCGGGTGGAATCCAAGGCGCGGGCAAAGAAGTCGTCCAGGTCCAGCCCCGAGACCTCGCTCGCGAGCGATTCGATCCCGCGCTCCGGCACGCCCGCGCCGGTGCGGCCATAGCGGCGCCAAAGCTCCCGCATCACGGTGTCCAGGGACACGGCGCCGCCCGTCTTCAGGCGCAGGGTCAGGTCCAGCGCAAGCGCGACCAAGGCGCCCTTGGCGTAGTAGCTGACCAGCGCATTCGGTGCATTTTCATCCTGTTTGTAGAACTTGGTCCATGCGTCGAAGCTGGCTTCCGCGAGGGTCTGAAGCAGACGGCCGGGTGTGCGCATCACGCGGGTCACGGTCTCGGCCAGCAGTTGGAGATACGCCTTGGGCTCGATGCACCCGCAGCGCACCAATGCCAGCTCGTCGTAATAGGAAGTGATCCCCTCGAACGCCCACAACAGCCGTGTGTGGACCTCCCGATCGAGTAATCCGTCCACGAAGACCTCCGGCCGGATCCGCTTGACCATCCAGAGGTGAAAATACTCGTGGCTGCAGAGGGCCAGAAAGCGGCGGTAACCCGGGTTGGGCTGCGGGTCCCCGGGATCGGAAAGGTCGTCGCGAGAGCACAGTAGGCTCGTCGAGTAGCGGTGCTCGAGGCCGCCGTAGCCCTCGCCGACCACGGTGGTCAGAAATAGATAGCGGTCGATCGGCAGCTCGGCGAAGAGCGCCGCGTGTTGGCTGCAAATGCGGGTTAGATCCTCCGTTAGGCGCACGCCGTCGACGCGGTGACGGCCGGTGATCGCCATGGAGTGGGGTACCCCGTGGACCTCGAAGGTCAACGACGCGAAACGGCCCATCTCGACCGGGTGATCGATCAGGTCCGCGAAGTTGGCGGCCGAGTAGCCGCCAAACCCGGAGTCATCCGCATTCAGGCGGTCCAGACTGGTGGCTACTCGCCAATCGTCACAACAGTCCCCGTCCGGTCGCATCAGCTCGATCGCACAGGGCACATCGTCCAGACCATGGACGCGAAGCAGCAAGCTCGCCCCATTGAAGTAGGCGTGAGTGGTATCGAGGTGGGCAGAGCGCACCGATAGCTCCCAGGCGAACACCTGATAGCGGACCGTTACCTCGCCGCGGTCATGGTCGATTTCCCAGGTCTGCTTGTCGCGCTTTACGAGCGGCAAAGAGCCGCCATTCGCCTCGGCGGCGATGCGCACCACATTGCGGGCAAAATCCCTGATCATGTAGCTACCCGGAACCCATGCCGGCATCGCCAGGCGCAAGCAACCGGCCGGTCGTGGTGCGATACGGATTACGACCTCGAACAGATGCGCTTCCGGGCTTTCCGGCCGGACGACGTAGGTCAACGCGTAGGGCGGGATCAACTTCGGTGTCTCGCTGGGAGATAAAGGAGAAATACCCTAGCAGATGCCGGTCCCGTCGGCAGCAAGCAGCGCGCCGGTAGCTGGTGCGCTCGGACTGTAATCCTGGTCGTGACGACGGTTGAACCGGTATCTTCGAGCGTCCGAAACCGACCCTTGTGGCGAAGTGCAGTCGGATCCCGGCCGATTTTTCGACGTGCGCCCGAGCCCGTCTGGCGACGCCTGGGAGCCTCGCTGGTCGCGAACGAGATCGGTGGATCTGCGATCAGCCGGATATGGGCACTCCGGCGAGGCCTAGCGCAACGAGACTTCCCTTGCGGACAAGGTCGCCGCGGCGCGCATTGCGCCACGGGCCCTGTACGTCGCAACGAGCCGTCACGCAATCGAGCTTAACCCTCGATTACCTGCAAATAACTGGCCTTGAACGCCTCGCGGTCCGCTTTGGCGGACGGATCAAAACCCTGCTCCTGCATCTTTTGCTTCATCCATCCCGGTAAGACGCCGCGAACGTAGACATTGTCGGGGTTCTGCGGATCGACGAAACGGGTGTACTGCCGATTTCCGCCACTCTTGCGCGTCGCTGTAGCAGCCCGGCGTCGGCGCTGGACAATCAACGGAACAATGTCGTCGATTTCGTACCCGTGTTGAGCGATCAATTCGCGGATTTGCTCCGCAAGCTCCAGCTTCGCCTCTTGCCGGCGTTGCTCCAGTGCGCGCCTCAATTCGGCCTTGCTCATCTCGATATCTTCGAGCTGCTGCTGAATCTCATCGACGCTAAGGTTAGCGTACTCCACGTGCGATACCTCCAAACGGTTAATTAATTTGTGACACGCGAACTGAATAGGCGCGCGCTCTCTAATGTATGCGAATAAGTGAGGAAGTCAAGCCGAGGGCTTCGAAATGCTTACCACCCGAGTGGTTGGGAGCAATTACGGGTAACGTGTCGAAGACAGGTTCCAGGTGGATGTCAAGTATCCCCTGCGTTGCGACGGAAGATGCATTAGACCCTGCCGGGTAATGCCGGGAGGGATCCACTTCGAGATAGACCGCCGATCAAGACAAACAATCGTTTATCGACTTGTGCGGCATCGCGCGCACTTCTCCCGCGGGCTATGCGATCCAAGGAAGTCGTGGTCGGTTTATTCGCCGAAACAAAAGCAGGTAGGATAATTGCGCACAAACGCGCCGGCTCGCTCGTGCCATTGCCATCCACGAGGAACATGTGAGCACGCGGATCCCCGCGGTCCGAGACGTAACCACCGGCCGTCGTGGAATAGCCGCAACGATTTCCCACGACGAATTTCCGCTGGAACGCACCTCGAATGTTGCGACGAGGATTGCGATACGCCAAAGAAGCCGCCGGTTGGCGGCGGGGTCGTACCTACCGCAACCCCAGGGCTGGCGCCAAGACGCCCTAAAGAATCTGGCTCAGGAACAACTTGGTGCGTTCGTGTCGCGGGTCGCTGAAGAACGCCTCGGGGTCGTTCTCTTCAACAATTTCCCCCTCGTCCATGAAGATTACGCGGTCCGCGACGGTCTTTGCGAAACCCATCTCGTGCGTTACGCATACCATGGTCATACCTTCCCGGGCCAGCTCGACCATCACGTCCAGGACCTCCTTGATCATCTCGGGATCGAGGGCGGACGTCGGCTCGTCAAAGAGCATGATCCGCGGGTTCATGCAAAGACTGCGGGCGATGGCGACTCGTTGCTGCTGCCCGCCGGACAACTGGCCCGGAAACTTGTCAGCCTGCTCGGGAATACGTACGCGCTCGAGATAGCGCCGCGCCGTGGTCTCGGCTTCGCTGCGGGGCTGCCCACGCACCCAGATCGGGGCCAGGCAACAATTCTCGAGCACCGTTAAGTGTGGAAAGAGATTGAACTGCTGAAAGACCATTCCGACCTCACTGCGGACCTGAGCGATGTTCTTCAGATCTTCGCCGAGCTCGGTGCCATCGACGATGATCCGCCCCTGTTGATGCGACTCCAAGCGATTTATACAGCGGATCAACGTCGATTTTCCGGATCCCGACGGCCCGCAAATCACGATCCGCTCGCCCTTGCGCACGCTGAGATCGATACCCTTGAGGACGTGAAACTTGTCGAACCACTTGTGGACGCCGCGCATTTCGATCATCAGCGGCTCCGCGTCCGTGCCCCCGGAAATTCGCTCGATGTCCGTCATGGTTGGTGACCCGTATGCAGCGCTCGCTCGAGCGCTTGGCTATAGCGCGACATTCCGAAACAGAACGCCCAGAAGACCAGGCCCGCGAACAGATAGCCTTCGACGGAATAGCCGAGCCACAGCGGATCCGCGAACGCCTGTTGCACGATGCCGAGCAGGTCGAACAAGCCGATGATGAGCACAAGCGTGGTGTCCTTGAACAACGCGATGAAGGTGTTGACGATTCCCGGGATCACCAGCTTGAGTGCCTGCGGCAAGATAATCAGCCACATGGTCCGCCAGTAGCCGAGGCCGAGGGCCTGCGCTGCCTCGGATTGGCCCCGCGGGATCGCCTGAAGGCCACCGCGAACGACCTCCGCGATATAGGCCGATTGGAACAGCACGATGCCGATCATGGCCCGTAGCAGCTTGTCCAGGGTGACGCCTTCCGGAAAGAACAACGGCAACATCACCGACGCCATGAACAGCACCGTGATCAAGGGCACGCCCCGCCACAGCTCGATGTAGGTGATGGACGCCGCGCGAATCACCGGCATCTGCGAGCGCCGCCCGAGCGCCAGCAGGATGCCGAGCGGCAGAGACAGCACGATACCGACCACCGCAATGACGAGGGTCAGCATCAGCCCACCCCAACGGGAAGTCTCAACCTCAACCAAGCCCAAGACCCCGCCGTGCAGCAATACGTAGGCAAGGATCGGGAAAAACAGCAGGATCCCGATGCCGAGTGCGACCTTATGGCGGAAGGAGCGCAGGAATAGAGGCGCCGCGAGCGCCACCAGCAGAACGAAGACCGAATCGACCCGCCATTGCTCACTGCTCGGATAGAAGCCGTAGATGAACTGGTTAAGACGGTTGCTAACGAACACCCAACAGGCGCCGCCGCTGTCGCAGTCCTCTCGGCTGGTGCCGACCCAATCCGCATCGATCACGGCCCACTGCACCAGCGGCGGGATCGCGCGCCACAGCAGGTAGGCTGCCGCAAGGGTCAACAGCGTATTGAGCGCGGAGGAGAAGAGGTTCTTCCGCAGCCAGCCGAGGGGACGGTGCCACCAGCCGGGAACCGTGGTTGGGGCCATCGACTGCCGGCTGCCCATCAACGCTCCACCAACGCCGAGCGGGCGTTATACCAATTCATCAGAACCGAGATCAGCAGGCTGATGGTGAGATAGACGCCCATGGTCATCGCGATTACCTCGACCGCCTGGCCGGTCTGATTGAGCGTGGTGCCGGCGAACACGTTCACCAGGTCCGGGTAGCCGATGGCCGTGGCGAGGGACGAATTCTTAAGCAGATTAAGGTATTGGCTGGTCAGGGGCGGGATGATGATTCGCAGGGACTGCGGAATCACGACCAGACGCAGGATCTGCGTGCGCCGCAGTCCGAGTGCCAGCGCCGCTTCCGTCTGACCCCGGGGAACCGCCAGAATGCCGGCGCGCACGATCTCGGCGATAAACGCGGCGGTGTAAATGCTGAGCGCGAGCAGCAACGCGGCAAGCTCGGGGAGTATGACGATGCCACCGCGAAAATTGAACCCACCGAGCATCGGCAGCTCCCAGCTCAATGGGGCGCCCGCGACCAGGAATGCGGCCACGGGCAGCACCAGCACCAGCGACAGCGCAATTCGACCCGCCGGCGGTCGCTGGCCCGTCAACACTT
>JBGSTR010000260.1:0-2919 GCA_041736365.1 Chromatiaceae bacterium
GCGCCTGCGCAAGCGCGGTGACGACATCCTTGTAAAGCGGCTCGCCGTCCGCGCCCGGCTCCTTGGTGCGGTCGAGCACGGCGATCCGCGTCGCCGTTTCCGGGATGGCCGCGAGTAGACGCTCCGCCGCGAACGGTCGAAACAGTCGCACCTTCACCAGTCCCACCCGCTCGCCTGCGGCGGCGAGACTCAGCACCGCCTCTTCCGCGGCGCCCAATCCCGAGCCCATGAGCAGGATTACGCGCTCCGCGTCCGGGGCACCGACGTACTCGAACAGCCCGTAGCGCCGTCCCGTCAGCGCGGCGAAGCGCTCCATCGTCTGCTCGATCAGCTCGGGCGTGGCGGCGTAATAACGGTTGACGGACTCGCGCCCCTGGAAGTAGACATCCGGATTCTGGGAAGTGCCGCGAATGATCGGCCGATCCGGGTTCAATGCGCGCTGGCGGAAGGCGGCGACCAGCTCGTCGTCGATCATCGCCCGGATCACGTCGAACGGGAGTCGCTCGACCTTGGCCACCTCGTGGGACGTGCGGAAGCCATCGAAGAAGTGCAGGAACGGCACTCGGCTCGCGAGCGTCGCCGCCTGGGAAATCAGTGCGAAGTCCATGACCTCCTGGACCGAGGCCGAGCACAGCATGGCATACCCGGTGCCGCGGCAGGCCATCACGTCGGAGTGGTCGCCGAAGATCGACAGCGCCTGCGCCGCCAGCGAGCGGGCCGAGACATGCAGAACCGTTGGGGTCAGCTCCCCGGCGATCTTGTACATGTTCGGGATCATCAGCAGCAGACCCTGCGACGCGGTGAAGGTGGTCGCCAAGGAGCCCGCCTGCAAGGCGCCGTGGATCGCGCCGGCGGCACCGGCCTCGCTCTGCATCTCCATCACCTCGGGGACCGTGCCCCAGAGGTTTTTGGTGCCGAGCGACGACCATTCGTCCGACCATTCGCCCATCGGCGAGGCCGGGGTGATGGGGTAGATCGCGATGACCTCGTTGGTCATGTGCGCGACGTAGGCGGCGGCTTCGTTGCCGTCCAGGGTAACCATATGAGACTGTGACATGGAGTTCTCCGCCGTTGGGGGCAGGTTCGTGTCCGTGAGCCGGCCCGGCCGGCATGGGTGCCGAGACTAAGGCCGCAACTATAGCTGGAATCGCCTTCCAATTGATGACGGTTGGGACATAGCGCCAGCGATTTGACTTTGGCGCGACAGGCGTCACGTCCGGTAGACCGGGGTCAGCGGTGTTCGTCTTGTACTGGGGTCAAGGGGCCGCGACCGGAAGGGCCAAGAACGTACGGTACTCGGTTTATGAGCGCGGCGGAACAGGATCTCGGCGTCTCTTTTCGACCCATGCACGAGGGCGACGTGCCGGTGGTGCTCGCGGTCGAAATCGCGGCCTACGATCACCCTTGGACCGAGGGTATTTTTCGCGACTGTCTGCGCGTCGGCTACAGCTGTTGGGTTGCGGAGACCGGTGCGGGGATCGTCGGCCACGGGGTCATGTCGGTGGCCGCCGGGGAGTGCCACATCCTCAACCTCTGCGTGCACCCGAGCGCACAACGTCAGCGGCTGGGCCGCAAGCTGCTGCGCCGGCTGTTGTACCTGGCGCGCGCGCGCGGGGCGGATACCGCATTTCTCGAGGTTCGCGAATCGAATCGCGCGGCGCGCGCGCTCTACGCATCCGAGGACTTCTGCGAGGTCGGCATCCGCCGCGGCTATTACCCGGCCACCAAGGGCCGGGAGGACGCGGTGGTGCTGGCGCGCGCGCTGTGATTGGGGAAACGCTGTAAAGCGTTTCCCGTCCGGGCGAGGGATGGCCCGGCATTTTCGAGCACCTAAAGGGACAAGAAAATGGAGCGGTCCGAGAGTCGCACCTCTCGGACCGCGAGCTGATTCAATGCCAGGACGGCATTTATTCAGTGTCAACCTAGGGCGCGCCAGCGGCCAGGTTCCGGATGGTTTGCCACGGCGAGGGCGGCATGTGCCGCCGGCCCCGACGCGGAAACTGGACTCGGTTAAAACTCCATCTGCTTCAGCAGGCTTCCGGTCTTGGCGTCCTTGACCATGGCCCTAAGGGTCCCCTCGGGTCCGCAGCGGCCGAGCATCGCCAGCTCCCGGGCGCCGTTGGCGTTGATATCCGCGACGCTCACCACGTCCAGCGGAACACAATCCTTCCCGAACCAGAACCTGCTGATCAACTCGGCGCTCTTGCCGTCGCGAACCTCGACGTCGACCTGCCCGTTATCCGCACGTCGCCCGAGCAACGCCAAATCGGCGCTGCCGTTGCGGTTGAGGTCCGCCACCCGCGCCAGCTTCACCGGGACGTAGAGCGGGTCGTAGCCGGTGAGCAGTGCCTGCTGGCGGTTGTTG
The DNA here is from genome assembly GCA_041736365.1 of Chromatiaceae bacterium. Taxonomy (GTDB): domain Bacteria; phylum Pseudomonadota; class Gammaproteobacteria; order Chromatiales; family Chromatiaceae; genus JBGSTR01. The sequence continues at coordinate 2,366 of JBGSTR010000260.1, forward strand.
CGCGCATCGGTAATCCGCACCAGGGTTGCGCGGGCCTTCGGGTCATACAGCAGCAGTGCGACGAGCTGGCTCGCACCCCCTTGCAGGCTGGAAATCGGCAGGGCTTGGCGCAGCTCGTACTGCGGATAGCTATACGCCGCCAACGTGCTGACGACCGAGCCGGTGAGGCCGTCCTTGAGCACCACCCGGTCGGTCTTGTCCGTCTTGGTGAGCACCACGCCGACCTCCGCGCTGCCGTTGGTGTTGAGGTCCGGAACCGTGATGACCTGGCGCGGCGTAAACCCTTCGGCGAACCAGACGTTGTTGACCTTTCGCCCGGTGATCCCGTCGCGGATCTCGACCTTGATAGAGCCCTGGCCGAGCATCGCCAACTCGGGAATGTCGTTGCCGTCCTGGTCCGACATCAGGGTGAAATCGATGGGGACAAACGCCGGGTTGAACGCGGCGCTGCCGAGCAGGCCACCGGTGAGCGCGTCGCGGGTCTCGCTCGCCGGCCCCTCGCCGAGCAGCACCAGGCTCGGTGCGAGTCCGAAGCCGTCCATCACCTCGACGTC
>JBGSTR010000295.1:0-6171 GCA_041736365.1 Chromatiaceae bacterium
CGTATCCGGTCCGATGGCCGTCTCGGAGGCCGTCGGCTGGGGCACGGCCGGCGCGGCAACCGCCGCGAATGCTCGCATTGCGCGTCCTTCGTTCGGCACGTCGATAATCGGCGCACGCCAAGTCTAGTGCGTGGCAACCGAGGTTGCGCCCACCGGGTTCACGGTAGCGTTTCGGGTCGCGATCGCCGCCCACCGGCGACCGGTGCTGCGCCCGGCAGTCGGGGTTGCCGCCGCTTCAACTGCGCTAAGCTGGTTGTAGCCGAGCAGGGCGGGATTGCAGCGATACAGCTTCCCAGCCGTCTTCAACGCCGCGGAAGCGGCCTATGCTGCGACCGCGACCGAATCCCCAATCCTACGTCCCCGACAAGTCTTCCCGGAGAAACGCGAGTGCTAGTGGAACGCGATTGAGCCAGTCCCTTTCAGGTGAGCTCAGGGTTGGCGAATACAGGGTCATCCCCGCGAGCAATCATTTGTATCGCAAAGATTCCTTGGTGCAGTTGGAGCCCAAGGTTATGGCGTTGCTGGTCTGTCTGGCGGAAAACGCCGGTCACACGGTATCGCGCGAGCGGTTGTTCGCGGAGGTTTGGCCAGGTGTCGTCGTTACCGACGATACGCTGACCCAGGCGGTCATCAAGCTGCGAAAGGCCCTGGGGGATCGCGCACGAGATGCCGTCTATATCCAGACGGTCACCAAGAGCGGTTATCGATTGTGTGCCCCGGTCACTCATTCCCGGGGTCGATACAGGCACTTGCCGCGAAAATATTGGGCGGCCGCCATCGCGCTGGTGGTCTTGGTGCTGGCCGCGGTGGGCCTGATCGAAGATTGGAATTCCGGCGAAGAGCCCGCCCACCGATCATCCACGCTCGCCCCAACGGCCGATCTGGGCGCGCTCCCTACCTTCACGGTCGAGCCGTTTATGTTGCTGGACCAGGATCCGTCGCAGCAGTATCTGGGCCAAGGCCTGACCTATGACTTGATTACCAATCTCGCGAAACACTCGGGCCTGTGGGTAATCGGCCCGCGCTCGGCGGGGGGCCTGCATGGCGAGGGTGTCAAGGCGGGGTCCGCACGTTTTCGGGTCTCCGGGGAAGTCCAACGGTCCGGAGACGAGCTACGCGTATATGTGCATCTGCTCGATGTCGAGAGCGGGCGCCATCTTTGGTCGAAGCGTTATCAACGCCCGTTCGGCGATCTGTTCGAGGTCCAGGCCGAGATCAGCCGCAAGTTTGCCGCGAGCCTTTCGCTCGAAGTCGGTGAGGCGGAGCAGCGGATTGGGAGCAGGCAATGATCAACCTCCGCGAGGCATTGGAGCGCAACCCTACCAATCTTGAGGCGCGCGTGTACCTCGCCGCGACCATGGAATCATCCGGGGCGCAAACGGATGCGGCCTGGGAGGTCGAGGAGATCCGAGCGCTTCAACCCGGATTCGACATCGACACCTGGCTCGATTCCTACCCCATGACTAACCCGGGCCAGCAGCAGACACTGCGCTCGATTCTGACCCCCTTGGGCCTGTAGCGCGACTTGGGGGTAACCGCGTGCACGCCCTTAAGATATTGTATTTAAATCATAAGTAATTCGTTCGTCGTTTCTTCCTGGAGCCTTCGGGCCGTTGGCTGGCCTTGCGTCTATAGCTTTGGAGAACGTCACCGCGGATCGGCCCGGTGACCCAAGGAGCCAACATGATGAGCACCAAGACGCAAGAAGCCACATTCGATTCCGTCCGCTACAAGCTGACCACGCGCCGGCAATGGGATCGGGCCGCGGAGGCCTGGGACCAGTGGGGTCCGTTGCTCGGGAGATGGCTCGGACCCGCGACCGAGCAGATGCTCGACAGGGCGGCTATCGTCAGTGGCGCGCGGGTGCTGGATGTTGCCGCCGGCGCGGGCGAGCAGACGATGTCGATTGCACGGCGGATCGGTCCTTCAGGCCGCGTGCTTGCCACCGACATCTCCGGGTCGATTCTCGGTTATGTCGACCGAGCGGCCGAGCAGGCGGGTTACCGCAACGTGCAAAGTCGCGAGCTCGATGGCGAGTGTCTGGACGAGCTGGACGCGGCATCGTTCGATGCGGTGGTCTCCCGGGTCGGACTGATCTACTTCCCGGACCGGCAGAAGGCATTGAGCGGCATGCTTCACGCATTGAAGCCCGGCGGCAAGGTCGCCGCGATCGTCTATTCCACGGCCGAACGAAACCCGTTCTTTTCGGTTCCCGTTTCGATCATTCGCAGCCGCGCCGAACTACCGCCGCCGCTGCCCGGTCAGCCGGGACCCTTAGGTTTGGGTGCCGAGGGGGTGCTGGAGGCGGTGTTTGCCGAAGCGGGTTTGCGGGATGTGGAGAGCACTCGAATGGATGCGCCCGTGATGCTCGATTCGGCCTCGGAATGTCTGAGGTTCGAGAAGGAGTCATTCGGCGCGCTGCATCAAATGCTCTCGGGTCTATCGCAACCGGAGCAGGATGCGGCCTGGGAGGAGATTGGCGAGGCGTTGAAGGCCTACGAGCACGATGGCGGTTTCTCCGGACCCTGCGAGATGGTCGTGGTGGCGGGCACCAAGTAATGGGCGGGGCGATCAACAAGCTCGCCGTCGTCCAACTGCCACCGGCATTGCTGGATCGCGAGAAGACCATCGCGCGGGCAGTTTCAGCGATCGATGAGGCGGTAGCCGAAGGCGCGCAGATGGTCGTATTCACGGAGGTCTATGTAACCGGATATCCAACCTGGATATGGCGCCTGAGACCGGGGACCGACTGGGGGCTGAACGAGACCCTGCACGCGCGACTATCGGACCAATCGGTCAATATCGAGCGGGGCGACCTAGCCCCTCTGTGCGAAGCGGCGCGCCGTCATGGGGTCGCCGTGTTGTGCGGCATCACCGAGCGAGACAGCGAGCAAAGCCGCACCACGCTCTACAACAGCTACGTCGCGATCGGGCCGGATGGGCAGCTACGAAACCGCCATCGCAAGCTGATGCCAACCAAGCCGGAACGCATGGTGTGGGGGTTCGGCGACGGCTCGGAATTGAATGTGATCGATACGCCATGCGGTCGCATGGGCGCTCTGATCTTCTGGCAAAATCTGATGCCGCTCGCCCGTTATTCACTCTACGCTCAAGGTCTGGAGGTCTATACCGCACGCACCTACGACAGTGGAGACGACTGGATCGAGTCCTTGCGCCATATCTCCCGGGAGGCGGGCTGCTGGGTGGTGGGTAGCGAGAACCAATGCGCGGCAGCGACATGCGTATCGATGTCGAGGGGGTGCTCGAGCTCTATCCCGATGCGGATGAATGGGTGAATCCCGGCGACTCGGTGGTAATCGCACCCGGCGGCGAGCGGGTAGCGGGACCGTTGCGGCAGCAATCGGGCATCCCGTACGCGGACGTGGACACCCGGCGAGTCGGCGCCGCGCGGCGTACGCTGGATGTCGCGGGTCACTACGCGCGCCCGGACGTCTTCCAGCTCCAGGTGAGCCGGCAGCGACGCAAACCCGTTCGATCCACCTGACGAGGTTGCAAATCGAAGGATCGTCGGCACGCATGTCGTGGGAACCAAGCGCGGCGCCACCCCCACGCTCAGGGGTGGCGCCGCGAGTCATTTCAGAGTGACCTCGACCTTGTCGATGGTGCCGTCGAAGGCGAAGGGCCGGCGGTCGTAGTAGACCATCGAGACCGGCGATCCGAGATCCACGCCGACGTCGAAGGTCTCGGTGGCGGTGAAGGCCACCGGCACGGTGCGGCCGACGGTGGTGCCGGTCACTTGCTGCCCGTCCACGCTCAGGATCACCTCGGCGGGGCCTCCGGGCTTGGCGATGCTGGTGTCGACCTCGATGCGGTGCTTGCCGGGGGCCAGCTTGTCCACCGTCCCGATCCCGTAACGATCGATGATCAGCATGTTGTACTCGTACACCAGGTGGCCCTGGTGCATGTACACCGACAGCCCGCCGCCGGCGCCGCCAACGGCGTAGAGCACGCCGTTGGCGTTCTCGCCAAACTCGGCATCGATCGTTACATGATTGCTCTCGCGCCCGACCCCGGGCGCCGTGAACTCCGGCATGCGGCGGGTGTTCGCGTTGAAGGTCCAGCTCCGATAAGGGGTCGTGATGCGGTTCTCGGGATGGGTGCGCAGCCAGTTTCCGGCGCCGATGGGGAAGTCATTGTTGTCTTCGGCGATCTTGAGATAGTCCTGCTCCATCTTGGCCAGCTTCTTGGGCTCGCGGGCCGCGAGGTCGTTGGCCTGGGAGAAATCGGAGCGCAGATCGTAGAGCTCCCACTGATCCTCGGCCGAATCCCAGTTGGCGACTCGCTTGACCGATCCGGGGGAGTCCCAGGGGATGAAGGGTCCGAAGGTGCCGGCGAACCAGCCGTCCTCGTAGATGCCGCGGCTGCCGTTGTTGTCGAAGAATTGCACCTGCTTGTGGGTCGGGGCGGTCGCATCGCTGAAGGTATAGGCGAGGCTGACCCCGTCGATCGGCATCTGCTCGAAGCCGTTCACCACCTTCGGCGGCGTGATGCCGAGGATCTCGTAGAGGGTCGGCGCGATGTCGATCACGTGGTGGAACTGACCGCGTACGGTCGCGTCGGGCTGGATTACCTTTGGCCAAGAGACGACCATCGGATTGCGGACGCCGCCGAAGTAGGCGCCCAAGAGCTTGGTGCCCTTGAACGGGGTGCCCCCGGCCCAGGCCCAGCCGGCGTGATACATGTTGTCCACCTTGGGCGAGCCCAGCGCGGCAAGGCCGCCGAGCTGGTTCAGCGCCGTGAGCTGCTGCTCCACCGTGTTGGGGATGTTGTTCTGCGCCAGCAGCTCGCTGATGGAGCCCTGCTGGCCCTCGGCGCTGGAGCCGTTGTCGCCGAAGATGTAGAAGATCAGGGTGTTGTCCCTGAGGCCGCGCTGCTCCAGCCCGTCGATCAGGCGTCCGACCTGGGCGTCGGTGTGCTCGACGAATCCGGCGAAGAGCTCCATCAGCCGCGTCTGGAAGGCGCGCTGATCCGCCGGGATGCTGTCCCAGGAGGCCAGGGTCTCGTCGCGAGGCGTGAGCTTGGTGCCCGGCGGGATCACGCCCATCTCGAGCTGGCGCCGGTAGACGCGCTCGCGATAGGCGTCCCAACCGCCGTCGAACTTCCCTTTGTACTTGTCGGCCCACGCGGGAAAGATGTGATGAGGTCCGTGCACGCCGCCGGGCGCCCAGTACATCAGGAAGGGCTTGTCCGGCGCATAGGCCTCGTGGTCGTCGAGCCAGGCCAGGGCCTTGTCGGCCAGATCCACCGTGAGGTGGTAGTTTGGATCGTCGTGCGGCGGCTCGATCTGGTTGTAGTTCTCGGTGAGACGCGGCTCCCACTGGGAGGTCTCGCCGCCCAGGAAGCCATAGAAGTACTCGAACCCATACCCGTTCGGCCAGCGGTCCTTGGGACCCATCGCGGTGGTCTCGGTGGCCGGGGTGTTGTGCCACTTGCCGAAGGCGGCGGTGTGGTAGCCGTAGTCCTTGAGCACCTCGGCCACGGTCGCGGCGGTCTTGGGGATGACCCCGGTATAGCCGTCGAAGGCCACGGCCCGCTCGGCGATGGTGCCTGAGCCGACGCGGGTGTGATTGCGTCCGGTCAGCAGTGCGGCGCGTGTCGGCGAGCAGATCGAGGTGGTGTTGAAGGCGTTGTAGCGGATGCCGTGCCCGGCCAGCTTGCTCAGCGTCGGCGTATGCACCTCGCCGCCGAAGGTGTCGGCGATGCCGAAGCCGACGTCGTCGATCAGCACGATCAGCACGTTTGGCGCGTCCTTGGGCAGGCGTTGCGGCTGATCCGGCCATTTCATGGTCGAGTCCTGCAGGCGCGGCTTGGCGACGCTGTCCATCGGTGTCGGCGGGAAGGGCAGCACCGAGCCGTCATCCGGTGTCGTTGCCGCAAGAACCGGCGCACAGAGCGCCGCCGCGCTCGCGAGCAGGGCGATGCGCGCGGCGACGGCGGTCGCCGAGAGGAGAGTTTTTGTCATCTTTGATCCCTGAAGTGTTTTATTGAACCGGGAGTCGGGGGCCTGAAGACGCGCATCAGGTTGAACGAGCGGACAACCGTTGAGCTTCGGCAGCTCAATCTTTTTGCCTTCAACAGCGCCTTGACCTGTCGCGATCCTTTGTGGGCGGCTCGACGCCTGCGAGGGGGCGCGGGCGCCCATCCGCGAGC
>JBGSTR010000312.1:0-5388 GCA_041736365.1 Chromatiaceae bacterium
CATCGAGCTGGAACCCGCGGGGACCGCCCAGCGGCTTCTCGAACCGGGCGTCGACCTTCACGGGAGCCGACGCTTGCAAGGCGCCCGGTTCGGCGCCCCGTGATGGAGTCTGAAATGAAGGGTGTTGGCACCGTCGAGTCCGCTGCGACCACCGGTCGAGCCGAAACCGCGCGGTTTCGCGCGGAACCCGCCGTCGACGCCCCGGTAACCGGGCGCGTGCTTTTGTGGCTCGGGGTCCTGGCAGGCGGCGCCTTTTACATTGCCGACGCGGCGGTTCACGCCCTTCTTCAGGGTCGTGGGAGCTTCGTCGATCAGTTGCTGCGCCCTTCCGCCGGCGACCTGTGGTTGCGAATCGGCGCGCTCGGCTGCGTCCTGGCGTTGGTCGCTTATGCCTACGGGCTCCTGCGGCGCGAGCGACGACAGGCCCGCGAGGCGCGCACCACCGAGCGTTTCTTGAGCTCCGTGGTGGAGAACATTCCCGACATGGTGTTCATCAAAGACGCGGCGCAATTGCGTTTCATGCGAGTGAACCGCGCCGGCGAGCGCCTGCTCGGGTTGGCGGCCAAGGACCTGATCGGCAAATCCGACTATGATCTCTTCCCGCGGGCACAGGCCGATTCATTTACTTGGAAGGATCGGGAGGTTCTCGCGTCCGGGATGCTGCAAGACATTCCCGAGGAGGAGATCGACACCGGCGCATTGGGCAAACGTCTGCTTCATACCAAAAAGGTACCGGTCTACGGGGACGACGGTCAACCTGCCTTCCTGCTCGGCATCGCCGAGGACATCACGGAGCGCCGCGAGGCAGAGCGCAGAATTCAGGCCGAGCAAGCCCGCGCCGAACATTACCTGCTGATCTCGCGGGCACTTATCGTGGGGCTCGACTTGCAGCGCCGCGTCACCCTGATCAACCCGCGCGGCTGCGAGATCCTCGGCCGCACCGAGTCCGAGATTCTCGGCAGCGACTGGTTCGAGAGCGTCATCCCGGAGCGCATCAGGACCGACGAGATCGAGATCTTCGACGGGATTATCTCCGGTGATCGGCGCCCGGACGGTCATCACGAGAGCGAGATCCTGACCAAGTCGGGCGAGACCCGCTACGTCGCTTGGAACCATTCGCCCCAGGCCGATGCTCGGGGCCGTATCGGCGGCATCCTGTGCTCGGGCCAGGACATCACCGATCGCGTGCGGGCTGAAGCCGATGCCCAGCGTCATCATCGCGAGCTCGCACATGTCATGCGCCTCGGGACCATGGGTGAGATGGCATCCGGTATGGCGCATGAGATCAACCAGCCGCTGACGGCGGTGACGGCCTATCTCGGAGCTGCGATCGCGTTTCTGGAGAAAGACGCAACCGCCACCCCTCAGGCGATTCACGCGGTTCAGCGCGCGCTCGATCAGGTGCATCGGGCGGGCAGGATCATCGAGCGTCTGCGGGAATTCGTTCGCAAGGGGAACACGACCAGGGACCTGGTCGAGCTCGACCTCGTCATTCGCTCCGTCATCGATTTTGTCGACTGGGAGCTGCGCAACAGCCAGGTACGTCTCGAGCTTCGTCTTCATGCCCCGGGTCTGGCGGTGCGGGCCGACCGGGTGCAGATCGAGCAGGTGCTCGTCAATCTGATCCGAAATGCCATGGAGTCTCTGGCCACGGCGGAGGTTTCGCCGCGACGAGTCATCGTGACCAGCGGCGCGTCGGCAAACGCCAACGTTCGGGTTACCGTCGAGGACAACGGCCCGGGAATCGAGGGGTCGGTGCGCTCCAAGCTTTTCGAGCCGTTCCAGACGACCAAGGAGCAGGGCCTGGGTATCGGTCTCTCCATCAGCTGCTCCATCATCGAGGCACACGACGGTCGGATGTGGGCCGAAAGCGAGCCGGGGAACGGGGCCACCGTCGGCTTCGAGCTGCCCTGCGCGCGCTTGCAGTCGCCGCCGTGATCCGGGTTGGGTCAGGCGGACTGTTCGTTCTCGGGTAAGTCGACGACGTGTATTCGACACAACAATGCGCCGGTTTTCCGGCCCGTCGCCGAGCCTGCTCGCGTCCGCCGCAACCGCCAGCCTGCGCTCGACAGCAACCCTCGCATCTAATCCGCGTCTGTGGCACGGGCGAGTGCTTACAAGTGCTGGGCGCCCTACATGGGCCTTATGGCGGGCCGTCCGCCGATCGCCGCGAGGTGCCCTCAGTCGCTTGGGTGCAAAAAAGCCACAAATCAGAAGTTGTGTGTTTTTTTTCTCGCACAGTGTTGCAAAAGGCTCGTGTGTCCTCTATAGTTCAATCCGCAGAGCACGATTGCATTTGATTTCAGCAGTCTTTGTTGCAAAATTCACAACAGCGGAGAATACGATGAACAAGAAACTGATCACCCTGGCGGTCGCCGCCGCGCTGGTCGCCCCGACCGCCGCCATGGCAGACGCCGTCATCTACGGCAAGCTGCACGTATCCATCGACTACGCCGAGGTCGACGGCACCGATCTGCAGCAGGCTGTCGCCCGTGCGGCCGGTACGGAATACAACGGATATAAGGGCTGGGGCCTGAACGGTCAGGACTTCATTCCCGGCGTCACTCGCGCCAACCGTCTCGGCGTCAAGGGCTCCGAGGATTTGGGCAACGGGCTGAAGGCCATCTATCAGGTGGAGTTTGGCGTGCCGCTGTCCGACAGCGACTTCACCAGCACCAACGGCGATCCCGGCAAGATCACCATGCGTAACAGCTTCCTGGGCTTGGCCGGCGACTGGGGTACCTTCTTCGTGGGTCGTCACGATACCCCGCTGAAGATCTCCACCGCCCCGCTGGATCTTTTTAGCGACACCATGGCCGACTATAACGGCACCGTCGGCTTCGTCGATCTGCGCGCCGACAACGCCGTCGCCTACATCAGCCCGACCTTCTACGGGTTCCAGCTGGCCGGCGCGGTGGTGCCCGGCGGTGGTCACACCAACAGCGGCTACAATAACCTGAATTCCGACAGCCTGAGCGAGGCCTACTCGCTGGCCGGCATCTATAAGAATGGTCCGTTCTATGCTAGCGTGGCTTACGAGAATCTGGGCACGCAGCTTGGTGCCTCGACCATCACGACCCCGCAGACCGGTGATCTGTTCGCGGACGCCAATGCGGTCAATACCGCCGGTCTCGCCCCGGTCGACTACTACGTGCCCGTCACGGACGCTGCCGGCACCGTTATTGGATACGCCCCGGGCAGGAGCCCGGAGACCTTGGTTCGCACGCCCAACTCCGCGTGGGACTACTGGCGCGTTGGCCTGGGTCTGCTGGACTGGAACGGCTTCACCTTGACGGCGATCTACGAGGGCCACAACAACTACTCCTGGTTCCAAGATCAGAACCGCGACCTGTGGCAGATTCAGGCCGGCTATGCCTTCGGCAACAACATGATCAAGGGCATGTACGGCTGGATGAGCACCGACTTCAACTTCCAGCCGACCACGAACATCGGGAACACGTTCAGGTCCCTCACCGACGACAACGCCAACACTTGGGCGGTTGCCTTCGATCATAACTTCAGCAAGCGGACCAAGGCCTACATCCTGTACACCGACGTTACGGATAGCTTCGGCGCCATCACCTCCGATGGCTCTTGGACGGGCTTCTCGCTGGGCATGATCCACAGCTTCTAAGCTGTAAGTTCCGGGCAGGGACGCACGGATGAACGGGGCCTTCGGGCCCCGTTTTTTTTTGGCTCGAGGGTCTCGAGTCAAGGGGCGATGGCGGGCGGTCGCGGGAGCAAAGACACCGATGCCCGCGATAGCTAACCCGTGGCGTCGACCGTCCGCGCCCCGCTCGTGCTGCCGAGGATCAACACATCCGCCGGGCGAAGCGCGAAGATACCCACCGTCACCACGCCCGCCAGATTGTTTATCTGCTGCTCCAGATGCGCCGGCTCGGTGATCTGCAGACCCTGAACGTCGAGGATGAGGTTGCCGTTGTCGGTGACGAAGCCGTCGCGCCAGACCGGCGTGCCGCCGAGCTTGACCAGCTCCCGGGCCACGTAGCTGCGGGCCATCGGTATCACCTCCACGGGAAGCGGGAAACTGCCGAGCATGCTCACCAGCTTGCTCTCGTCCGCGATGCAGACAAACCGCGCGCTCGCCGCGGCGACAATCTTCTCGCGCGTCAGCGCCCCGCCGCCGCCCTTGATCAACTGTAGCTGTTTGTTGGACTCGTCCGCGCCGTCGACATAGAGCGCCAGCTCGCCGACCGCGTTGAGGTCGTAGACCGGAATACCGTGCGCCTTCAGGCGTTGCGTGGAGGCCTCGGAGCTTGAGACGGCGCCGTCGATGCGGCCCTTGATCGCCGCCAGCGCGTCGATGAAGTGGTTAACGGTGGAGCCGGTGCCGACACCGATTACCCCACCCTCGACGTGTGCCAGCGCGGCCTCCGCGGCCTGTCGTTTCATGGCGTCCTGGTTCATGATTTGCCCTCCCGAGCTGCTGATAACGAAACGCTGATATACAGATTCCGTCCGGGCCAGGGTATGGCCCGGCATTTTTGAATTGCGCATTAAGCGACAAGAAAATGGAGCGGTCCGAGGGTTGCGCCTCTCGGACCGCGAGCCGATCGAATGCCGGGACGGCATTTGAGCGGCGTATCCGTCAGACGGCCGGGATCATAGCAGAACCACATTCGGCCGGTCGGAGCTGCCGGCCGGCACCCGGCGGGCGCGGATTGCGGTTACCATCACGCCGAGCCGCGGCGTACCAGGCGCGGCGGTTGAACCGAGCCTCGCCGAGCCTGCCATGCCTGACACCTACATCGAGCGAATCCTGCGCGCGCGCGTCTACGACGTCGCTGTCGAGACGCCGCTCACCTACGCCCGTCAGCTCTCCACCCGGCTCGGAAACTCGGTGCTTCTGAAACGCGAAGACCTGCAGCCCATCTTCTCCTTCAAGGTTCGCGGCGCCTACAACAAGCTGGTGCACCTGTCTCCCGCCGACCGCGAGCGAGGCGTGATCGCGGCGAGTGCCGGAAATCACGCCCAGGGCGTCGCACTCGGGGCAACGCGGCTCGGGATTTCGTCGACCATCGTGATGCCGCGCACCACCCCGGCGATCAAGGTGCGATCGGTAAAGGCCTTGGGCGGAAAGGCGTTGCTGCACGGCGACTCTTACGACGAGGCCTTCGTGCATGCCCTGGCACTCGCCGAGGAGCGCGGACTCACCCTGATTCACCCCTTCGACGACCCGGACGTGATCGCCGGCCAGGGCACCATCGGAATGGAGATTCTGCGCCAGCACCCGGAGCCGCCCCACGCCATCTTCGTGCCGGTCGGCGGCGGCGGCCTGATCGCCGGCGTGGCGGCCTATGTCAAATGGCTGGCGCCGCAGGTCCGGATCATCGGCGTCGAGCCGGAGGATGCTCCAACTCTGCACCA
>JBGSTR010000320.1:0-8543 GCA_041736365.1 Chromatiaceae bacterium
GCGGGGTACGGCAAGCGCCCGCATAGCCGGCTGAGCTCGCGCAGGCGTTGCGTGCTGCCCGCGTCGATCTGGTCGGCGCGATAACGCCAAACCCAGTTTCCCTCCGCAATCCCGGGCCGGTTCATACAGGCCTCCGCGCCGAGCCCCAGGACGTCCTGCATCGGGAACACGGCCATTGCCGCGACCGAGGAGAGCGCGGAGCGGATGAGATCCCATTGCACCTCGTCGCCGATGCCGCCCAGGTAGCACTGGACGCGGTGCCGAGTTTCCGGGTCCCTGCCCGCCCACCAGCCGCGCAGGGTGTCGTTGTCGTGGGTGCCGGTGTAGACGGCGAGGCGTCGGCGGTGATTGTGCGGCAGGAACGCCGAGAGGCCGATCCCGTCCGCCATTCCCTCGAAGGCGAATTGCAGGACCGCCATCCCCGGCAGCCCGAGGCCGTCGCGCAGCGCCTCCACGTCCTCGGTGATCACGCCCAAGTCCTCGGCAATCAGCGGTAGATCTTCGCCCAGGGCGGCTCGCAGGGCGCGGAATAAATCGGTTCCGGGGCCGGGCACCCAGCGCCCGTTGATCGCCGTCGGCTCGCTCGCCTCGATCTCCCAGTAGCCGGCAAAGCCGCGGAAGTGGTCGATGCGCACGGTGTCAACCAGGTTCAGGACCCGACGCAGCCGCTCGATCCAAAAACGGTAACCGTCCTGCTCCAGCACGTCCCAGCGATAGAGAGGATTGCCCCAGCGTTGACCAGTCGCGCTGAAGTAGTCCGGCGGTACACCCGCAACGACCGTGGGATGACCTTGGCCATCGAGCTGAAACCACTCCGGGTGAGTCCAGACCTCGCTTGAATCGTGGGCAACGAAGATCGGTACATCGCCGATCAGCCGCACGCCGCGCGCGTGGGCGTAGGCTCGCAGCTCGCCCCACTGGCGGAAGAACAGATACTGGGCGAAGCGCCTGCGATCCAGCGCGTGCGCGTGGTCTTCCCTCCAGGCGGCCAACGCGGACGGATCGCGCAGCGCAAACTCGGGGGACCACTCGGTCCAGGGCCGATATCCGTGGTGCGCCTTGAAGGTCTGATACAGGACATAGTCTTCGAGCCAATCCCGATGCTCCGCGCGAAAACGATCGTAGTCGTCGCGATCCGCCACGGCGGCGCGCGCCATGAATCCCGCGTAGGCCCGATCCAGCAGATCGCGCTTCCAGGGCTTGATCAGACCGAAGTCCACACGCTCGGCGCCGAACCCCGGTGGCGCGACGTCCGCCTCCTGCACCCAACCGGCCTCGAGAAGCCGCTCGGGGCTGATCATCAACGGGTTCCCGGCGAAGGCGGAGGAGCATTGATAGGGAGAATCGCGGTAGCCCGTCGGCCCCAGCGGGAGCACCTGCCACAGCCCTTGTCCGGCCGCGGCGAGGAAATCGACAAACGCAAAGGCGGCGGGTCCGAGGTCGCCCACGCCGAACGGTCCGGGCAGGGACGTCGGGTGAAGCAGGATTCCGCTGGTTCGATACATCAGGAAGGCTCGGTCGCAGGATTACGGCACGCAAGTCTATCGAAAGCGTCGGTTAAAAGCTCTCGGGGTAACCCGAAGTCTGGCGCCCTGCCGATTTAGGCTCGCGCGCGCCCGATGGTCCCTCGGTTGCCGGTTCTGTATGTTTCGTCGCATGATTCGACCGTGGCTCGAACCGGTGAATTGCGATCCGCGGAAAGGAGAAGTAGGGATGAACGACACGACCGCAACGCCTGACCCGCAACCACTGCGCAGCGTCCACACCAGCAACTTTCCACAGCTTCTTGGCGAGCTTGGCTGCTCGCTGCTGATCACCACCTACCAGGCAGGCAAGCTCATCGCCGCGCGCAACGACGGCGGCGTGCTGAACACCCACTTTCGCGCCTTTGCCAAACCGATGGGGCTGGTCGCCGACCGCCGGGGCTTTGCACTCGGCTGCGCCCGCGAGGTCCAGGAATACACCAACATGCCGGCGGTCGCCCGTAAGCTCGACCCTCCCGAGAAGCACGACGCCTGCTACCTCCCGCGCAACCAACACGTCACCGGCGACATCGACATCCACGAGATGGATTGGGACGCGAGCGGCACCCTGTGGTGCATCAACACCCGTTTCTCCTGCCTCTGCACGCTGGACCGGACGAACAGCTTCGTCCCCCGCTGGCGTCCGGCGTTCGTCTCAGCCCTTACCCCGGAAGACCGCTGTCATCTCAACGGTCTGGGGATGGTGGACGGGAAGCCAAGGTATGTCACCGCCCTCGGCGAGGCCGACACCATGCAGGGCTGGCGCGAGAACAAGGCGCGGGGCGGTGTGCTGATCGATCTGGACAGCGGCGAGACGGTCCGCCGCGGGCTCTCGATGCCGCATTCCCCGCGCTGGTACGCGGACCGGCTGTGGCTGCTGGAGTCCGGAAACGGGAGCTTGGCGAGCGTCGATCGGAAGACCGGGGAGCTGCAAACCGTCGCCGAGATGCCGGGGTTCACGCGCGGAATCGACTTTCTAGGGCCTTTCGCGTTCATCGGCCTGTCCCAGGTGCGCGAGAGCGCCATGTTTAGCGGTATCCCGCTGACCGAACGACTCGACGAGCGTACCTGCGGCGTGTGGGTGGTGGACATCCGCAACGGTCGGATCGTCGCCTTCCTGCGCTTCGAGGCGGCGGTGCAGGAGATATTCGCCGTCAAGGTGCTTCCCGGGATTCGTTTTCCGGAGATCCTGGAACCCAACGACGAGCTCATCGCAACCTCCTACATGCTCCCCGACGAGGCGTTGAAGGACGTGCCGGCCGAGCGCCTGAAATAGGGAACTTGCGTTTAAAGCTCGTCCGGCGGCTCGGCATCGAATGGGCCGAGCGCGCGCTTCGAAGTCGGCGCGCAGGGGCGCGGAACAGGACCCGAGAGCGGAAATTGCGACCGGTGCGGGCACACCGCCCGCGCCGGTCTTCTCCGAAAGAGCCCGACCTAGAACGCCATCCGTCTCAGCGTCTCGCCGCTCTTGGCATCCTTGACGACCGCCTTGAGCGTACCGTCGGTCCCGCAGCGTCCGAGCATCACCAACTCGTCGGCGCCGTTGCCGTTGATGTCGGCGACGGTGGCGAAGTCAAGCGGCGTGCACTCGCTGCTAAACCACATCCGGCTGACGCCGCCCGAGCCGTCGCGCACCTCCGCCGTCACCTGTCCGGTCTCGGGGTTGCGGGCGAGCAGGGCGTACTCTTCGAGGCCGTTGCCGTTGATATCCGGCACCTGAGCCAGCTTCACCGGTACAAAGCTCGCGTGGTAGCCGCGCACCGTGGCCGCGGTGACGTTGGTGCGTGCATCCGAGACGCGAACCAGGATCTTGCCGGTGTCCGCATCGCGCAGCAGCATCGCCACGTTCGCGGTCGGTTTGCCAGCCGCATCCGTCACCGGAAGTGCCTGCAGCAGATCGAGCTCGGGCTGCCACCAAGTCCCCACCGTGTTGATGTTCGCGCCGGTTGCAGTGTCCTTGATCACCAATCGATCGGTCTCGTCGGCTTTGGCGAGCACCACCCCGACCTCGGCACTACCGTTGCCGTTGAGATCCGGTAGCGTGATCGCCTGATGCGGATCAAAGCGCGAGCCGAACCAAAGGTTTTTGACCAAGTCGCCGGTGACGGCATCGCGGATCTCGACCCGGGTCGAATCCTCGTCAACGACGCACTTAGGCAGATCGCGCGGCTCGCCCGGCGGTGGCGAAGCGATCAGGTCGCGCGTCCGCACGAACACATCTTCGTCAAAGTTGGTGTCGTCTTCCACCAAGTTGATGGCCTCGGATGAAAAGGCCACAACGAGCCCGTCGCCGTTTAGTGCCGGTGACTCCCAGGAGCTGGCGCTGGCGCGGTCACCCTCTGCTCCGCAAGTGTCCACGCTGACCCGCTCGGTCGTACCGGTCTCGCGGTCATGAACGAAGATGTCGATCACACCATTGTTGTCCTCCGACACGAGGTTGTCCGCCTGGGATTGGAACGCCACAGTGCGGCCATCGGCGCTGATCGCGGGGGACGAGCTATACGAGCTCGCTTCTTTGCCGCTCGAGTTAACGTTCACCCTTTCGGTTATCCCGGTCTGGCGGTCATGAACGAATACATCGGTGGTCGCATTGGTGTCGCCCAACACAAGGTTGGCGGCATCCGAATCGTAGACCACGAATCTCCCGTCCCCACTAATGTCCGCATGGCGACTTCCGGAATGGCCAATGGCTTCCGCCCCGCTCGAGCTCACGCTGACGCGCTGTGTGGTGTCGGAGGCGCGGTCATGGACGAAGACGTCCTCCGTCTCGTTGGTGTCCCCGCCAACGAGGTTGTCGGCGTTGGAAGAAAACGCCACGAAGCGCCCGTCGGCGCTGATTGCTGGCCAAGAGCTCGTGTCGTTGGCCTCAACTCCAGTCGAATTGACGTTCACTCGATCCGTCGTCGCGGTCGCGCGGTCGCGTACAAAGATGTCGGCAACACCATTGGTGTCGTCCGGTACGAGGTTTGTCGCCGCAGATTCAAAGGTCACAAATCGCCCATCGGCACTAAGTGCGGAGTAATAGAGACTGTAATCGTCGGCCTGGGTCCCGGCCGAGCTCACGGACACCCGCTCGTTTATTCCCGTTACGCGATCGTGGACGTAGATGTCATAAGCTCCGTTGGTATCGCCGGGTACAAGATTGTCGGCCGTGGATGCGAACGATATGAATCGACCGTTGGCGCTGATGGCCGAATTACCGCTGTCCCCGTCGCCCTTAACGCCGTCGGAGTTTATGTTCACGAGCTCCGTCAATCCGCTTTCGCGGTCATGAACGTAAACATTGTTCGACCGAGACGCATCGGGAACGAGATCGGCGTTGATGGAAGAGAACACCACAAAGCGTCCGTCGGCGCTGAGTCCGAATCCCTCGTAAAAGGGGTTTTGGTCGTTCGTTTGAATGCCGTTTGTATCCAGGTTAACGCGCTCGGTCAGCCCCACGGGTTTCGTGAGCTTGGTCGATGCCGTCGCGAGCGTCGCAAGCTCCGGAGCACCGTTCCCGGTTTGGTCGTGGAGCACCGTTAGATCCACCGGAATGGAGCGCGAGTTGAACGCTATCGAGCCTTTCAGATCCCCGCTGAAGGCATCACGGGTTTCAGCCCGAACCGGAGTCGAGCCGAGCATCACAAGCCCCGGCGCTCCGTCGCCGGAGCCGAAGGCGGGCATTGCCTCGACATCCAGCGGGCTCAGGGCGTCGCTAAACTCGAACTCGCTAATCAACGATCCGTCTGTGACGTCCCTGACCGTCGCCAGGTTCTTGCCGACCGCGCTTCGTTGAACAACGGCGATCTCCGGAGCTCCATCACCATTGGTATCGCCAAGGGCGCGCAGCCAACCGCTCGACTGACTCTCGAAGGCGCCCATGTCGACGCGGCCCGTAACCACGCGAAGGTAGCCTTCACCGCGCTGGTCGAAATCCGGCGGCGGCGCAAACGCGGGGTCGCCGCGGTCGATGGCCGGGCTACCGGGCAGCAGGGCGTAGGTCAGGGTCGAGCCGCCGTTGTCCTGGAGCGGACCGAGCAGTGGGTCAACGCCGATGAGATTGGAGCCGGGGACTGTCTCGATATATATCGAATCTCCCGGTTCTTCAATCAGCGAGAAATCGACCATGACGCTGTCCACTGCCAGTGCCAGATCGGGATTCGCGCTCGCCGAATTACCGGCGATAACGGTGTTTGTAAGTGAACGAACGCTTTCCCGAAAATCCCCTAAATAGGGGGCCGGGAACGAAATTCCACCCCCCTGTCCGTCGGATGAGTTCTCCGATATAGTCGTATTCCTGATGTCAAACACCCTCCCGCTGCTGCGCGGGTCGAAGGCAATGCCAGCCCCGTCATTTTCGCTTCGATTGCCCGCAATTGTAGTATTCGATATCGTCAATGTTGAATCGTAACGTCCGCCGTTGTAAAAATCTCCTGCGACGAACACCCCACCCGCGCCGTTGCCCGTTATCGTGGTTCCGGCGATGTCCACCCGCTCCGGGGTATACATCGCCACACGGTCAAGCTCACCGGCCCCAACGACTCCGGTACCAAAGTTGTTTGCGATGGTGCTGTTCTGTATGCGTAAAAAAGCGCCCCATACTCCGTGCCCTTGATTCTCGGAAATAACACTTTGGTCCGCAGACAACGAGCTCATTGGACGGCAATAATGATCATCGTGCGCTCGTGCACTCACGCCATGACTCCCGTTTCCGGTCACCTTGGAACCATTCAAATAGACATTGGTACCGCCGGCTAGGATTCCGTCTTTGCCATTGTCGGAAATAATGGAATCCTCAACGCGAAGGACCTGTTCGGAGCAATAGGTATTCGTTCGAGCTTGTATGCCTTCGCCCCCGTTGCCGCTGATCGTAGAATTGATTATGTACAGCTTGGAATCGTCGGTTTCATAACAAGCGAGTGCGGAAACGACGCCAGCAGCCGCATTGCCGGTAATCAAGCTGTCTTCTATGATCACCGTGATGCCGCAATACGACGGATCGGTGGTTTCGACTGAAATTCCGGACCCTGTGCCTCCGGAAATGACGCAGTCTCGAACCGTGAGCGGCTTAGTCGTTGTGTCTGCAAAGGCATCGATCGCGTTTCCCGCCGCATTCGCGAGCGTCAGTCCGGACACGCTGAGCGCGTCGCGAACGACGACGACCGAAGAGAGCGCATTGGCGTCCAAGGTCAGCACGTCGCTTCCCGGACCCTGTATGGACAATGCGTCCGTGATCTCAAGCGCACCCGATGTGAGCAGAATGTCTCCGGTAACCGAGGAGTCGAATAGGATTTCGTCCGCCCCCGCGGTGGCGTTGGCGTCGAGCACCGCCTGACGCAGGCTGCCGGCGCCGGCATCGTCGGTGGTGGTGACGGTGAAGGTCGCGGCGAGCCCGGCGGCGGGGCAGGCCAGCAGCAGAGCCAAACCGGCGGCGGGCGCAAGTTGCCCCCCGCGGCGAGAGCATAGGCTCGTTCTCACCGCGGCCGTCAACGGCCGCAGGCTGTAGGACCAATTCGCAAAAGAATTCGTGCGTCTGACCATGACATTGCCTCCCAGTTGTTTTCGTACCTTCTCGGTACAGCACCGATCCCAGCGGTTCGCGCTCGGCCTAAGTCTACAGTCTGTGATCGGGTTCAACACGGAAAGGGCATGACCGGGCGCATTGACTCGATCGATCGGGGAGTTGGATGAAGCAAAAAGTGGACGCGGGCAGCCAGATCGAGCGCCAATGGGCAACGGCCTAGGTTGGATGCCGGTCTGCAAGCCCGCGGCTGAACGCGTAACATCTGCGGCGCATTCGGAACACATTAGGGTTTCCCGCGTTCCGAATCACACCTATTTCGGATGGGGACAAGAAGATGAATACGCTAAAGCTCGGCATACCCAAGGGCAGCCTGGAGACCAGCACGATCGGGCTGTTCAGCCAGGCCGGTTGGACCATCTCTCCGCGCTCGCGCAACTATTACCCGGACATCGACGACCCGGAGCTCACCTGTGCCCTGGTGCGGGCACAGGAGATGGCGCCCTATGTGGCGAATGGCACGCTCGACTTGGGGCTCACCGGACTCGACTGGATCCTCGAGACCGAGGCGGAGGTGCAAGAGGTCTGTTCCCTGACCTACTCGAAGAGCTCGAATCAGCCAAGCCGCTGGGTGCTGGTGGTGGCCCAGGACTCGCCGATCCGCTCGGCGCTGGACCTTAAGGGGAAGAAGGTGGCGACCGAGCTGGTCGGCTACACCCGCCGCTACCTTGCGGAGCGCGGCGTCGACGCCCGCGTCGAGTTCAGCTGGGGCGCCACCGAGGCCAAGGTGGTGGAGGGCTTGGTCGACGCCGCCGTCGAGATTACCGAGACCGGCAGCACCATCCGCGCCCACGGGCTGCGGATCGTGGAGGACGTGCTGTTCACCGAGACCCGGCTGATCGCGAACCCTGCCGCGTTCGCGGACCCTTGGAAGCGCGGGAAGATCGAGCAGATCGCGCTGATGCTGCAAGCGGCGCTCGCCGCGCGTCACAAGGTCGCGCTCAAGCTCAACGTATCCGCCGATGACCTGGATCGGGTCGTGGCCCTGCTGCCAAGCCTGCACGCACCTACCGTGAGCCATCTCTACGACCAGACTTGGCTGGCGGTGGAGACCATCGTCGATGCGGACGCCGTCCGTGATTTGATCCCGCGGCTGCGCGCGGCCGGGGCGCAGGGCATTCTTGAGTACGGGCTGCGCAAGATGATCTGACGCGGCGTCCAGCGGGCAGGACCCTAGTCTTGAAAAACCGCCAAGGGATGAGGCCGAACGCAAGGCGCCGCCACGGGATTTCTGCGATTGCGGAAATTCAGCACGAGGTCCGTCCGCCTGCCGAACGCCACGCATGAGCCGGCGTCCGCAACTTTACGCACTCATGCAGCCGGCGCGTCCAGCGGTGATCTGCCGGCACCTGGGCCAACTGTCCCTGGTGCTCGCCTCACTTTTCGCGGTGCCTACCGTCTTCGCCGCCCTGTGCGGCGACTGGTCCATTGCCGGGCGCCTGCTGCTCGCGGCCGTG
>JBGSTR010000336.1:0-4677 GCA_041736365.1 Chromatiaceae bacterium
TCCTCGGCCACGGCGTCACCCTGTGCGAGGCGGGCGACGCCGCGGGCGGGATGATGCGCTTCGGCATCCCCCAGTATCGGCTGCCGCGCGACGTCCTGGACGCGGAGATTCAACGGATTATCGACCTCGGGGTGGACCTGCGACTCGAGACCCCCGTCACCGACCCCTTGGCGACCGTCGCCGACGAGGGATTCGACGCCGTGTTCCTGGGCGTCGGGGCGCACATCGCCAAGCGCGCCTACATTCCCGCGGGCGACGCGCGCAAGATCACCGACGCGGTGACCGTGCTGCGCGGAATGGAGGACCAAGACAAACCCCTGCTCGGCCGGCGGGTCGTGGTCTACGGCGGCGGCAATACTGCCATCGACGTCGCCCGCACCGCGCGGCGTTTGGGTGCGGAGGAGTCGATCATCGTCTACCGCCGCACGCGCGAGCGTATGCCGGCCCATGAGCAAGAGCTGCGGGAGGCCCTGGAAGAAGGCGTGCAGATGAAGTGGCTCTCCACCGTGAGGGAGGCCGGGGAGTCCAGCATCACGGTGGAGAAGATGGAGCTCGATGAAAACGGGTTTCCGCAACCGACGGGTGAGCTGGAGACGGTGGAGGCGGACTCGCTGGTGCTCGCACTGGGGCAGGATGTGGACCTCTCGCTGCTTGAGCGCATCCCGGACCTGGTGATCGACGACGGCGTGGTCGAGGTCGGGCGGGACATGATGACCGGGCAACCGGGCTTGTTCGCCGGCGGGGATATGGTTGCCGGCGAGCGCACCGTGACGGTGGCGATCGGCCACGGCAAGAAGGCCGCGCGCTCCATCGACGCCTGGCTGCGCGGCGAGCGCCTCGCGCATGCGCCGAAGCATGAGATCGCCACCTTCGAGCGTCTCAACACCTGGTATTACGCGGACGCGCCGAAGACGGTGCGGCCAACGCTCGATATCATCCGGCGTCAATCCACCTTCGACGAGGTGGTGGGCGGACTCGACGAGGGCAACGCACTATTCGAGGCCCGGCGTTGCCTGTCCTGCGGTAACTGCTTCGAGTGCGATACCTGTTACGGGGTCTGCCCCGACAACGCGGTGATCAAGCTCGGACCCGGCAAGCGTTTCAGCTTCAACTACGACTATTGCAAGGGCTGCGGGCTGTGCGTCGCCGAGTGTCCCTGCGGCGCCATCACCACCGAGCCGGAGACGATCTAACGCCGGGCCCGTCGCCCGGCACAACCTGCCTCCCGGGGGATAAAGCTCGGCTCAAAAAAAAAAGCCCGGCTGGGTGCCGGGCTGAAACGTCTCATCGTGAGAGAGACGAGGAGGACTCGGAACAGTTCTTTACTTCGGCACAGGCGCCATTGGCTGCCGGCACCGATTCAATGCATAAACAGGCCGCCGTTGACCGGGAGATTCGCGCCCGTGACGTAGGCGTTCTCCTCGGCGACCAAGAAGGCGACGGCGGATGCGATCTCCTCCGGGGCGCCCATACGCCGCATCGGGATGCCACCGATGATTGCATTTCGAACGTCGTCGTTCATCGCCAAAGTCATTGCGGTTTCTACGTAGCCGGGAGATACGGTGTTTACGGTCACACCCTTGGCCGCGCCTTCCTGCGCCAAGGCCATGGTGAATCCGTGCATGCCCGCCTTCGCGGCCGAATAATTGGCTTGACCGAACTGGCCCCGCTGGCCGTTCACCGACGAGATATTGACGATCCTCCCGAACCCCCGCTCCAACATCCCTTCCCAAACCGGACGAGCGACGTTGAACACGCTGCTCAGGTTGACGTCGATGACCGCATTCCAGTGACTCGCCTCCATTTTCTTGAAGGTCTTGTCGCGGGTGATGCCGGCGCAGTTGACGAGGATGTCGACGCGGCCATAGCGCGCGGTGATTTCCTCGACCATCCGCGAGCTGTCCTCGAAGGAGGACACGTCCGCGGCGAACGTATCGATTTCCAGCCCTTGGGCAACGCGTTCCTGCTTCCAGGCCGCGGCCGCTTCGGACTCCGATGGATGATGGTTCGCAACGACTGCGCAGCCGTCGCGCGCCAAACGCGCACAGATGGCGGTTCCGATTCCGCCAATGCCTCCGGTCACCAATGCCACGCGTACCATGACAATTGCCTCCAGCTCGTGTTTATCGTTGATCCGTGCCTCGGCGCCGGGCTACTGCGAACGCGGGGGCGGGGCAGCTACCTCACCCCCGCAACGCGTTCTCGCCCGCCGCAGCGGCCAGCCCGTTCCCTGGGCTGCACGGTTCTCGCGGGGTAGGTGATTCGGGATCAGCTCCCGGACGTGCCCTTGCGAAGATCGGCACTGACTTCGGCCAGGTTCTTCTCGAACCATGCGCGATACTCGTCGCGCACCTCGCCCGCCAGCTTCATATTACTCTTGCTTTCGGTCATCATCCGCTCGCTGAGGTCCTTGGCGGCCTCGATCTGCGTCTTCAGGAACTCGTTCTGTCCCTTGGACTCGCTGGCGAGCTTCATCACCCGCATGCCGTGCTCAACGTACAGGTTGACGGCATCCATCTGACGCGCAGCCAGCTTTTCGAACACCCGAAGGTTCAGCTCGCCGAGGCTCGTTGCGCTTTCCAGGCTCTTGTTGGTGGCGGCGTTGACAGCGTTCATCGTCTCATTGGCGTTCATCTCGATGTCTCCTTTCTGCTCATGGTGCAGTGCAGCATTTGTTGCAGTGCACAATAGTTGTCCCTTGCGCGCTTGTCAACACCCAATGCGCCAATTCTCAGTATTGCAGTAGGCAATCGTCTGCACGGCATACAGCTCGACCTGCCGGCGCCGCACCCGGCAAGCGGCTACGGACGCTCCGAGGGCTCGTCCTTCGATTTTTTCTTCTCGCGCTCCAGGTCGAGCCCGACCGAACGCATGATCTCGCGATGGATGTCGGCCCACAGATCCATGTTTCGCTGGGTAACGCGGGTGACGGTTTCCAGGGGCTTCTCACTCCAGGTTTCGGCGATCTTCTGCTGATTCTTGGCAAACAAGTCCAGCGATCCTTCCAGATAGCGGGCAAACATCCCGTGCAGCGTCCCACCGTAAAAGCGGATGATCTGCGCAAGCATCCCGGCCGTGAACAAGGGCTCCCCGCCGCTTTCCCCCTCCAACATGATCTGCAGCAGGATCGAGCGCGTGATGTCCGTATCGTTCGTTGCGTCCACAACCCGGAACCGGGTGCGGCTCATGACCAGGTCATGGACGTCGGAGAGCGTGATGTACTTGCTGACCTTCGTGTCGTACAGACGCCGGTTCGGGTACTTCTTGATGATGCGTTCGTCGTTCATGGTGCCTTACATCCACTGAGCGAAACCTGTTGCAGCGTATCCCGTCGCGCGTGTGGACTCGGGTCGCCCACCGACCATTTGCGCCGTGTCGCGACAGCGAGCAGGCGCACCACGTCGACTACGGGCGGGCGACCGCGAGCGCAACACCTTGACCACCCCCGACACACAACGTCGCGAGCCCCCTTTTGGCATCGCGTCGGGCCATTTCGTAGAGCAGCGTCACCAACAGACGGGCGCCGGACGCGCCAATGGGATGACCGAGCGAGATCGCTCCACCGTTGACGTTGACCTTGTCCGGATCCCAGCCCATCTCCCGGTTGACCGTTATGGCCTGGGCGGCGAAGGCCTCGTTGGCCTCGATAAGGTCCAGGTCCGCAACGCTCCAACCGGCACGATCCAGGCAGCGGGTAGAGGCGGGAATCGGACCCGTACCCATGATTGCCGGATCCACACCGGCACTCGCGAACGCGACCAAACGCGCCAGCGGCGTCAAGCCGAGCGACCGCGCCCGCGACTCGCTGGTAACGATCACCATCGCGGCCCCGTCGTTGATACCCGAGGCATTGCCCGCCGTGACGGAGCCCTCGGCATCAAAGGCCGGACGCAGCCGGGCAAGCCCGTCCAGGGTGGTTCCGGCGCGGGGGAACTCGTCGCGATCGAACAGGATCGGCTCGCCCTTGCCCCGCGGCACCAAGACCGGGACGATTTCATCGACGAAGCGTCCCGCCTTGAGCGCCGCCTCGGCCTTGCGCTGGGATTCAGCAGCGAAGCGGTCCTGAGCCTCGCGCGTGAGGCCGAACTCCCGGGCAACGTTCTCGGCGGTGATGCCCATGTGGCAGTGGTTGAATGCGTCCCACAGGCCGTCGACGATCATACTGTCGCGCAATGGCCAGTCGCCCAGGCGTTTGCCCTCGCGGGAACGCGGCAGCAGATGCGAGGACTGACTCATACTCTCCTGACCGCCGGCCACTACGATTTCGGCATCCCCGCAGGCGATCGCTTGCATCGCCAGGTGCACCGCCTTCAACCCGCTGCCGCAGACCTTGTTGATGGTGATCGCCGGAACCCGGTGCGCCAGCCCGGCGAGCAGCGTCGTCTGACGCGCCGGATTCTGGCCGACGCCCGCGGTGAGCACCTGGCCGACGATCACCTCGTCGACCCGATCCGATGCGATACCGGTGCGGGCAAGCAGCGCCCGCACCACGGTGGCGCCCAGCTCGGTGGCCGGAACGAACGAGAGCGTCCCGCCAAAGCTTCCAACCGCGGTGCGGCCGGCGGCAACGATGACGATATTTTCGGGCATGTGGTTCAAGGCTGTGCAGAAATCCGGGGCTCCGGACCTGGAGGATCCGCGGCGGCAGGCACAGAGTGCGCCTATGCCGCCGGCGGC
>JBGSTR010000363.1:0-1841 GCA_041736365.1 Chromatiaceae bacterium
GTGCCCGTGCAGGCGGTTGCGTCCGTGGACGACCAGGTCAGCTCCACCGACTGGCCCTCGGTAACCTCCTTGGTGTTGGAGGTCAGGGTTGCGAGCAGATAGGGAGAAGTGGACTTGTAGAGCGCCACGAACGACGTCGCCAAGACCCCGCTGCTGCCCCCGGGGGTGATCTCCTTGAGCTGATACCACTCGGACTCCGGGTAGTAGTACTCGCTGGCCGAACGTTCACCCAGGTTCGCGATGGTCACCTCGGGGCTGAACTGAACCTCGACCACCGCGTCGTCCACATCCGTCCAGGACCGGCCCTCCATGCCGTAGACGCCGACATTTCGGGAGTTGTAGATCCCGAGCACGAACGGCAGGGTTCCCGGCGGAAAACGATCCTGGTTGATCGCGTTCTTCATCAGCTCGTGCTTGCCGCCGTAGAAGGTCACGTTCTCGCTGTTGCGGACCTCCACCATCGGGTTGCCCGAGGGTTTCACGTACTGGGTGTGGAAGACGTAGAACGCGAGCGGCTCGCGGGTGCCGTCGATCTTGATGGTACGCAGATCCGGGTCCTGGGGCTGCCCGCCGCCCGTACCCTGGATCAGGCCGTACCAGCGGCCCCCGCCGTTGTCGCTGATCAGGAAACGATTGCGCACCTTCGGGGCAACCTCGAGCGTCGCATCCACATTCGGGAGCACGCGATGCACCACCGATCCGCGACCGCTGCGCCAATGCAGCGCAAACAGGTTGGGCTGCGTAATCCGGATGTACAGATCGCTGATCGCGGCGGTGCCGGCCGCATCGTCCGCACTGCGGATCATCGGTGTGGGCGCGCTCGGATTCCACCCGCCCGGCACAATGCTGACCTGGCTCAGCGAGACGCCGCAGAGCCGGGTGTGAGCACGTAGCTCGAGCGTGTCGCTCAGGCGGTAGGTTCCCGGCGGAAGCAGCACCGAATCGGTGCCCTGCGCCTCCGCCAGATCGATCACGGCCTGGAGCGCCGCCGTATCGTCGACCCCGGTACCGGCGACGCCGTAGTCCTTGGCGTTCAAGATCCGCGGATCTTCCATATCGCAGAAGGTGCGCGGCAGGGTGTGTCGCGTCAGCAGGTCACCCGGGATCGACGCCGTTTCCGAGACCTCCAGGTTCGGTAAGGCGCTCACCACCCCGTTGAGATAGGTGTCGTCGCTCTTGATGCCTTCGATGAGCTTGCCGAAATCGCCGAATTGGGTCGCGAAATCGCCGTTGTAGCTGTATTCGCCCACGCGATAGGTCTGCGCCGCATCCGGCACCGAAAGCGTCGATCCGTCGCCGTTCGTCACCAGCGTGCGCGCGCCGACGACATAGACGTTTTTCAGGTAGATCGAGCGGTCGAGGTTGCGGATGAAGGGATTGCCGCTGTCGGCGCCGAAGCGCAGCACCCCGTCGACGAACGTCAGGTGCTCGCCGCTGCGGGTTCGATTGGTTGCAAAGACGACCGGTGCGGTGCCGGGCACGTCGATGTCGAACCCGACCAGGGTCAATGGGTAGTAGGTGTCGAATACGATCGGTGTGGAGAGCTGGTCGTGCAGGGTGAGCCCGGTGATCAATGCTACCCCGCCCCGCGACGCCGGTGCGTAGATCCCGTGCTGTCCGCCCGTGATGCGGATATCCGTCAGCAACGCACCGCTTGCGCTCATCTCGTACATCCCGGCAAAGCCGCCGGTGGCATTGATGGCCACGTCCTCGACCAGCACCATCTCCGCGCCGTTCTCGCGCAGACCCACCGCGCCCGGATTGTTGCCCAGCTCGATGTCGATATGCTTCAAGACGTGGCTGTAGGTATTGGCACCGTCGGCGAATTCGCGCTCGCCGGG
>JBGSTR010000371.1:0-3978 GCA_041736365.1 Chromatiaceae bacterium
CGAGGCGCGCGCGGTCATCGCGGCGGCGCGACAGGCCGACCGTCCTTTGGGTGTGGATTACTGCTATCGCCATCTCCAAGGCGTGAGCGAGATGCGGAACGCCATCCTCGCGGGTGAGGTCGGCGAGGTGTTTGCGGTTGAGCTGGTGTTTCACAACGCCTATGGGCCGGACAAGCCCTGGTTCCGTGACCTTCAGCAGGCCGGCGGCGGGTGTCTGATGGACCTGGGAACCCATCTGCTGGATCTCGCCCTGTGGTGCCTCGACGAGCCGCCGATTGAACACCTCGAGAGCCGCCTGTTCGCGAACGGAAGACCGCTCACCCCGCCCCTTTCGGTTATCGAGGACTTTGCGACACTCAATATCGACTTGCAGGGCGGGACGCACCTAACCCTGAGCTGCTCCTGGAACCTGCACGCCGGCTGCGACGCGGTCATCGGGGCGCGCTTCTACGGCACCCGCGGCGCCTTCGGTCTACGCAATCTCGAAGGCTCGTTCTACGACTTTGCGGTGGAGCGGATGACGGGTACCTCGATGCAGCGGCTTGCAGGCGACATGAACACCTGGGGCGGCCGGGCGATCCTTGAATGGTGCGACGCGCTCGGGCGCGGCGAGGGATTCGATTGGGAACATTCCCTCGCGGCGGTACCCGAGCTGCTCGACCGCGCCTACGGACGCGCATGTTTGGAGCTTGGCGAAAACAAAAGACTCGGGGTGTCCCCATGACTCGTGTGCTGATGACCGGCGACACCGTCGGCGGTGTCTGGACCTACGCCTTGACCCTCGCAAAGGGCCTCTCCCGCCACGGCGTCGAAGTGCACCTGGCGACGATGGGTGGCCTGCCGACCGCCGGCCAGCGTGCCCGGGCGTTGCGCATCGAGGGACTGGTGCTGCACCCCACGGATTTTCGCCTCTGTTGGATGCCCGACCCCTGGAGCGACATGGCGCACGCGGCGCAGTGGCTGCGGCGGCTCGCGCGTGCGACGCGCCCGGACCTAGTCCATCTCAACGACTTCGGTCACGCCTCCATGAGCTGGGAGCAGCCGGTGCTGCTGGTCGGGCATTCTTGTGTCTTGTCCTGGTGGCAGGCGGTGCGCGGCGAGTCCCCGCCGCGCAAGTGGGGTCGCTATCGGCGTCTGGTGCGCGCCGGTCTCGAGCGAGCGGATCTGGTCGCCGCACCGACGCGGGCAATGGGTGATGCGTTGCGCCGTCACTATGGCCTCGTCGCCGAGCCTCGGATCATCCCCAACGCCCTTGCGTTCCCGGTCGACAGCCGGCCCCGCACCAAGCGGCCGATTATCCTTGCGGCCGGTCGCGTTTGGGACGAGGCGAAGAATATCACCGCGCTGGCCGAGATCGCCGGCGAGCTGCCCTGGCAGGTGGTGGTGGCCGGGGAGTCCTTCGGGGCCGAGGCACCACCGGATATCACCCTAACCGGCTACCTGGAGGCGCCGGCGCTGCGTCGCCACTACGAGGAAGCGAGCATCTTCGTCTCGCCGGCGCGCTACGAGCCGTTTGGGCTCGCCGCGCTGGAGGCCGCCGCCCACGGCTGCGCCCTGGTGCTTGGAGACATCCCTTCCTTGCGCGAGGTGTGGGGCGGCGCGGCGCTGTTCGTGTCGCCGAACGATCACCAGCAATTGCGCGCGGTGTTGTCTACCCTGATCGCCGATCCGGCACTGTGCCGCTTCTATGGGGAGCGGGCGGCGGCGCGCGCGGGTCGCTACGACCTGAAGCGGCAGACCGACTCCTACTTGGATGTCTACCGCGAGCTGCTCGATTCGGCGCAGACGCGCCCCACCCGCGGATCGGCGGCATGGTCCGCGCCTGCGCGCGTGTCCAACAACGCGGCCCGCCTCTAAGCCCCCTATGTAAGTCTCAGGAGCACGCCGTGCGCATTGTCCTCTTCTACCATTCGCTCGTCTCGGACTGGAACCACGGCAACGCGCACTTCCTGCGCGGCATGGTCACGGAGCTGTTGCAGCGCGGGCACGATCTCCTGGTGCTCGAGCCGCGCGATGCCTGGAGCCGCGTCGAGCTGGTTGCCGACCAGGGTCCCGGCGCGGATAGCGACCTCTATAGCGCCTATCCACAACTGCGCGCCGTTTCCGAACGGTACGACCCGGCCACCCTCGATCTCGACGAGCGATTGGACGGGGCGGACCTGGTGCTGGTCCACGAGTGGAACGAGCCGCGGCTGGTCGCCGAGATCGGGCGCCGGCGCCGGGGGGCGGGCTTCCGGCTGTTCTTCCACGACACCCACCACCGCTCCGTCAGCGATCCGGCCGCGATGGCGGCCTACGATCTGCGCGACTACGACGGCGTGCTGGCATTCGGGGCGGTGGTGCGCGACCTTTACCGGGAGCACGGCTGGGCGCGCGATGCTTGGACTTGGCACGAAGCCGCCGACATCCGCGTGTTCCAGCCGCGGCGAGCAGAAATCCGGGGCGATCTGGTGTGGATCGGCAACTGGGGCGACGGCGAGCGCGACGCCGAGCTGCGTGAGTTTCTGCTCGGGCCGATCGCCGACCTCGCATTGCGAGCGTCCCTGCACGGGGTCCGTTATCCGCGCGATGCGCAGAAGGCCGTCTGGCGCGCCGGAGCACGCTACCGCGGCTGGCTACCGAACTACCGCGCACCCGAGGTCTTCGCCGCACATCGGGTGACGGTGCACGTGCCGCGCGGCCCCTATGCCCGGCAACTACCGGGTATCCCGACCATTCGCCCGTTCGAGGCGCTGGCCTGCGGAATTCCTCTGATCTGTGCCCCGTGGGACGACTGCGAAGGCCTGTTCCGCCCCGACGAAGATTACCTCCGCGCCCGCGACGGCCACGAGATGACCTCGCTGCTGGGCGCCCTGCTGAACGATCCGGACCTCGCCGCCAGTCTCGCCCGCAGCGGACGCGAGCGCATCCTCCAGCGCCATACCTGCGCCCATCGGGCGGACGAGCTGCTTGAGATTGCCGAGTCGGTCGGGGCGCCGGGACCGGCTGCGAGGCTCCCGCTTGTCGCGGCCGCCGGGGCATCGGCATGAGCGCCGGACTCGACATCGCGTGGTTCGGCTCCAGTCTGGTGTCGGCTTATTGGAATGGGGCGGCGACCTACTACCGCGGGATCGTGCGGGCGCTGGCGGACCGCGGACACCGGATCGAGTTCTTCGAGCCGGATGCGTACGAGCGCCAGCAGCATCGCGACATGGCAGACCCGGACTGGGCGCGCGTCACCGTCTATCAGCCGACCGAGCAGGCCGCCGCCGAGTGTCTGGAGCGGGCGCGCCGCGCCGACATGGTGATCAAGGCAAGCGGGGTGGGGGTGCTCGACGCCTTCCTCGAGCGCGAGGTCGCCGGGCTGCGCCGCCCCGGCACGCAGGCGATATTCTGGGACGTGGATGCACCGGCCACCCTGGCTCGGGTGCACTCCGACGCGGCCGATCCGTTCCGGGCGCAGATCCCGATCTACGATCTCATTCTGACCTATGGGGGCGGACCGCCGGTGGTCGCGGCCTACCGGGCGCTCGGGGCGCGCGATTGTGTGCCGATTTACAATGCGCTCGACCCGGAAACACACCATCCGGTCCCTGCCCGGCCCGAGCTGGCGGCCACCCTGAGCTTTCTCGGCAACCGTTTGCCGGATCGCGAGGAGCGGGTCGGCCGCTTCTTCTTCGCCGCGGCGGACGCGCTGCCCGAGCGACAGTTCCTACTCGGCGGCAGCGGCTGGGAGGGGATCGAGTCGCTGCATCCGAACGTGCGCGTGATCGGTCACGTCTACACCCGCGACCACAATGCCTTCAACACCAGCGCGCTCGCCGTGCTCAACATCTGCCGCGACAGCATGGCCGGAAACGGCTGGTCGCCGGCAACCCGGGTGTTCGAGGCCGCGGGGGCCGGGGCCTGCATCGTCACCGACGCCTGGGAGGGGGTCGAGTCGTTCCTCGAGCCGGGACAAGAGGTGCTGGTGGCAACGGACGGCGATGCGGTCGCACA
>JBGSTR010000383.1:0-2872 GCA_041736365.1 Chromatiaceae bacterium
CGTGCCAGCCTTCATTTCGCGGACGGACTGAAGCAGTTCGGCGCCAAGATCGCGGTGGGCCTCGAACTTGGCAAGGTCCATGGGGGACAGAGGTTTAGTCTTCGAGGGCACGACGGATCTCCTTGAGCACAGCTCCGGTGAGGTTGTCAGTCTTGGACTTCGCGTACAGAGTGAGAAGCACCAGTTCCTCAGCTTCATTCCGAGTGAAGTAGATGACCCTGACGCCAGCCGACTTCCCGGTGCCCTGACGCTTCCAGCGAACCTTGCGAATGCCGCCAGACGCCCGCACAACCTCACCGGCTTCAGGGTTCGCCGAGAGGAAGGATGCGAATTCGCCTCGTTCCTCTTCCGTCCAATACGCAGGCCACAGCTTCTGAAATAGCAGGGTCTCAACTACGGTAAACATCGCGAGACTATACGCCTAAGGCGCATAGCTGTCGATCGCATCGCGAGAACTTAGTACCGTGGCGCAGAAATGGCATCAACAGCGTGCAAGCAACGGCTTACCTAGATACGTCCACCTGAAGGGTGCCGCGCCTTACGACTTTTTTGGCGAGGATGCCGAACAGATCGATTTGGTTCATCCACGAGGCATGTCGCGGGGTGTAGTGGAACACCACGCGCTTATCGTCGCTGGAGAGAAACGCCGCGCGCGAGCCCATGGACTGGAAAATGCCACGCTCGCCTTTCACGCCAAGGTCGCTATCCAAGCCGCTGAGCGCGGCGGCGAGTCGCACCAGAGGGGGATCCGCCGGTCGGTAGGAGGCCTACGATGCCCGCTTTTCTCTCGCCAAGGGGGGCGCTGAATGCTGGCAGCGGCGCTCGCGAGACCCCTGCTCTCTCGTCTCCAATTTCACGGCGCGGGTCGCCAAACAGGAGTTACCCGCCGGCACCGCCGTCTCTACCATGATGTGTTGTCGCGGCGCTCGGTCCGCCAAGGCACGCGCTGACCAAAACATCCCGGTGAGGTAGCTCGGCCCCCAGCGCCCGTTCTGCCGGGGCGCGGCTTGCGGCTCCGCGGGCGCCGCCTTACCATCGACCGCGTTGTCACAACCGATCGACCCGTTCCCATGCGCTTCCGGTTTTTCCTCGTCGCCGTCCTGATGATCGTCGCGCTTGGCGCGTGCAGCAAACCGCCGCGTCCGACGGTAAACCTTTACCAGGCGGTGCACATCGGGGATCTGGAACAGCTCAAGCGTCACATCTATTGGGGTACCGACGTCAATCTGCGCGACGTCAATGGTGATTTTCCGTTGCATGTGGCGGCGCGGACAGGCAGTGTCGCGATCGCGCGGGAGCTCGCCCGCAACGGCGCCCGACTCGATGTGCTGGACGCCGCGGGCAAGACGCCGCTGGAGGTCGCACTGGGCAGCGGCAAGACCCAGGTTGCGAAGATGCTGATCGAGCTCGGCGCCCAATTGGACGCCCAGGCCGAGCTTCTGCTCCTGGTACGCAACGGCGTGTCGGATCGCGACTCGTTCGATCTGTTGATTCGTTCCGGGGCCGACACGAATCGACCCGACGAGACCGGCGAGCCGCCGCTGCACATCGCGGTGCAGCGCGACCATCTGGAGACGGTCAAACGACTGATCTTGAACGGCGCCGACGTCAACGCGGCGGATGCCGCCGGGCGGTTGCCGCTGACCCTGGCCTTGGCGAAGGGCCGTCAAGGCGCGGATATCGTGAAACTATTGGAACAATACGGCGCGCGAGCCGGAGAAAAGCCGACGCCGGCGCAACCCGAGGAAGCTCAATGACCGAGAAGGTGGAAGACTTGACCGTCCGCTATACCGAGGACGGCATCGAGACCGTCAAGGAGCTCGACAAGGTGATCCTGTCCAAGGGCAGCTGGGCAACGCTGCTCTTCCGCTACCAGGACTGGGACCGCGCGAAAAGCGTCTATGGAGCCGATAAATATACGATTCGGCGCTATCAGAAACGCAACGGCGAATACCGCCAGCAATCGAAGTTCAATATCTCCAGCCGCGCACAGGCCGAGGCGCTGGTGAGCGCCCTGCAAGGCTGGATGAAGGACGACTGACCCTGCATCACCGAGCCGGATGATCGGATCCGAGTCCCCCGCTCGGATCGCCCCCGCATCGTCAGCGCCGACGCGGCTCGGAACGCCCTGCGACTACGGCTTCTCGCTCGCCCCACCGGTGCCGATGGACTTGCGCAGCTCTTCGATCCCGGGGTCGCTGGGTGCCACCCGAGCCAACCGATCGAGCCACTCCTCCGCCCGGGCGTTCTGCCCCAGCTTGGCGTTGTAGTGGACCAGCGCCACCAACAGCTCGCGATCGCTTCCGGCCCGGGCCTGGGCCGCCTCCAGCACCGGCAGCGCCTCGGCGGTCTTACCGGCACTGTCCAGGGCCACGGCATACACGTAGGCGTAACCGGTATTGTCGGGCGCAAGCTCGGCGGCACGTTGCAAGTCGCTCAGCGCCTCGTCCAGGCGTTGCAGCCGAACCTCCGTAAGCCCGAGTGCGTGGTGTAGATCCGCGTTGTCGGGCTCGACTTCCAGCCCCTCGCGCAGCACCGATTCGGCCTCCGGATCGCGTCCCTCGCCACGGAACAGGTCCGCCAGATTCGCATAGGCCGGAACGAAGCGCGGCTGCAAACGCAGGGACTCCCGGTACGCCCGCTCCGCAACTCGAGGCTCGCCGGCCGCGGCAGCGACCAGACCCAGGTTCATATGCGCCTCGGGACGATCGGCATTCTCGGTCTCGGAGGCGACGTATTCCTCCAGCCCCTTGGCGAGCTTATCGCGCAGCTTGCCGCCGATTCCCTGCTGCATCACCGGCGCCAGCACCCGGGCCGCCTCGAGGCGCACCGTGCGCGCGGGATCGTCGAGCAACGGCCAGGCCAGCTCGAC